>NMQN01000788.1 GCA_003575245.1 Candidatus Atribacteria bacterium 1244-E10-H5-B2
GTGAGTGCTTATCCTCAGGAAGTTACTTTTCAAATGGTATATAATTTTATTCGAGGGGGAGCAGGTATTAACGTATTAGCCAGACATATAGGAGCAGAGATTTTAGTGGTGGATATGGGTGTGGCTAAAGATTTTCCCTTGGGAGAGAGTATAATAAGAAAGAAAATAGCCTATGGAACGAATAATATGGCCAAAGGACCGGTTATGAGTAGAGATGAGGCAGAAAGAGCGATAATTGCAGGAATTGAAGTGTTTGAAGACGAATTAAGCAAAAAGAAAATCGACATTATAGGATTAGGGGAAATGGGAATTGCCAATACTACCCCAAGTAGTGCTATGGTAGCTTGTTTAACTAAATCTAAAGTTGAAGAGGTTACCGGTCGAGGGACTGGGATAGACGAAAACCAACTTAAAAACAAAATAAGAGTGATTAAACAAGCGATAAAAGTAAATCATCCTGACCCAGAGGATGGGTTTGATGTTTTATCTAAAATAGGGGGTTTTGAAATTGGGGGCTTAGTGGGTTGTATTTTAGCTGCTGCTTCCCATCGAGTTCCCATAGTAATTGATGGTTTTATTTCTTGTGCAAGTGCTTTAATTGCGATTAAGTTAGCTCCTTTGGTAAAGGATTACATATTTGCGAGTCATAATTCGGTAGAAAAAGGGCATAAAATTGCCCTAAAATTTATAGGGAAAGTTCCGATGTTTGATCTTGGTATGAGGCTTGGTGAAGGGACTGGTGCTGCTTTGGGTATCAGCTTTATTGATGCCGGGGTTAAAGTATTAACTAAAATGGCTACTTTTGCAGATGCCGGAGTAGATAATAAAAGCTCATAGATTAGTCGTTAGTGAATAGTGAATAGTCGTTAGTGTTAAATTAGCGTACAGCGTATAGCGTATAGTGAAGAAAAAAGAGAAAGAAGAAGAAAGATGAGTTCGTAAGGTACAAGTAGGGGCAGACCTTGTGTCTGCCCGTAATAAGTAATGTGTTGGGGTTCGATTCATCGAACCCGCGATAATGTAGGGGCACGATGCATCGTGCCCACAGATAAAAGACAATACAAATAAAGATAAGGGGCGTATTGAAATACGCCCAAAGTAGATAATAAATAAAAGATTCCAAAGATATAGAAAGAAGAAAAAATATTATGCATAGAGGGAAATTAATCTTTATCACCGGGGGAGCAAGGAGCGGGAAGAGTAATTTTGCTGAAAAGATGGCGGTTAATTTAAGTAGATCAGTAGCTTATCTTGCTACCGGCCAATCCCTGGATAAAGAGATGGCTCATAGAATAAAAAAACATAAAAGTAGAAGACCGACTGATTGGGAGACCCATGAAGAACCAATAAAGATCAGAGAATTAGTTAGTCGTTTAGGCTTAGAAAAAGAAGTTATCCTTATAGATTGTTTAACTTTATTAACTTCTAATCTCTTATTAAGAAAAGAGAATAAAGTGGAAGACTCCAAGTGGCAAGAAGAGATTTTATCGGAAATTAAAAAATTAGCTGAGATTTCTTATAAAGTGCCTGCTCAGGTAATAATTGTATCTAACGAAGTTGGTATGGGTGTAGTCCCCGATAATACTCTGGGAAGAGTTTATCGGGATATCTTGGGCAGAGCGAATAGTATAATTGCCAAAAAAGCTGATGAGGTTTTTATGATGGTCTCAGGGATACCATTAAAGATAAAGGACTGATAAAATAATGAAAATTTTAAGAGATTTATCTTTGGCCATACGCTTTTTAACCATTTTCCCGATAGCTTCATTTCCCCTTTCTAATAATACTAATCAAGATGAAGAAGTATTAACAGAAAATTTTGCTAATTCTATGGCTTTCTTTCCACTTGTGGGGATGTTAATAGGTGTATTGCTGGTAGTTTTAAGACGTATATTTTATTATCTTCCTATTTCTCCGCTTATAGGTGATACTTTAGTTCTAATTGTTTGGATCTGGTTAAGCGGAGGGCTGCATTTAGATGGTTTTGTCGATAGTGTAGATGGATTTTTGGGAGGACACGATAAAGAAAAAATACTAAAGATTATGAAGGATGGTTCTACCGGAGCTAAAGGGGTAGTGGCCTTAGTTTCTCTTTTATTGTTGAAGTTTGTCCTTCTGGTAGAGATGCCTTTATTGTTAGAAGATGCAGCCTTGTTTTTTACTCCCGCTATAGGACGTTGGAGTATGGTGATAGCCGCTTTTTTAGGTAAACCAGTCCGCTTGAAAAATAGTATTGGCAAATTATTTATGGATTATGTTGGCTGGAGAGAGGTTATCTTTGCCAGCTTAACTATGGCAGTTGTAGGTATTTTATTATTTAAATTATACTTTCTACCTCTGGTGATTATAGGAACAGGGATAGTATTATTGATATTAAAATATTGTCAGAAGAAGATTGGGGGCATAAGCGGAGATATATTGGGAGCTATAAATGAAATCGTGGAAGTTTTTATTCTTTTAACCGTCTGTATTTTAGGGATTAAATAAAAAATTATATTTACATTATTACCTGTGGAACTTCGAGGATGGGATGGTTTATCAATATTGGTCTAACTCCATATACCTTTTGTATAATTTCTTTGGTAAGTACTTCTTGAGGAGCTCCTATCTTTTCTACTTTACCTTCATTTAAAAGGAGAAGGCGATGAGAAGTGATGCTGGCTAAATTTAAGTCATGAAAGACAGAAATAATAGTTAATCCCTCTTCTTTAAGAGCCTTTTTTAAAAGATTCAACATCTCATATTTGTAATTTAAATCCAAGTGTGAAGTAAATTCATCCAGGAGAAGAAGTTGAGGAGTTTGAGCAAAGGCTTTGGCAATAAAGACTCTTTGTCTTTCGCCTCCGCTTATTTCCTGAATATTGTTTTCAGAAAGGGACAAAGAGTGGGTTTTTTTCATTGCTTCTCGAGATATTTGATAATCTTCAAGGGTTTCTCCCTTTAAGCGAGAAATGTAAGGCAGTCTTCCCATAAATACTACTTCTTTCGCTTTAAAGTTAAAAGTAACCCAGGTATCTTGAGGTACTACTGAGATGAATTTGGCAATTTGTTCAACAGGAAGTTTATTAAGGTTTTGGTTGAGGAGAGATATTTCCCCTTTTTTTGGTTTCAATATTCCTGAAATAATATTTAAAAGAGTAGTCTTTCCGGAGCCGTTAGGTCCGATAATTCCTAACAGCTCTCCTTTTGGTAGATAAAAGTTTATATCTGATAATATTTCCCTATTATCATTATAAGAGAAGTGAACTCCTTTTAAAATTAAAATATTGTTGTTATCAGCCATATTATTTATTTTTCCTCCTTAAAAGATAAATAAACAAAGGAGCGCCGACTATAGCAGTTATTGCTCCGATAGGTATTTCAGTGGGTGCGATTACAATTCGAGCCAATACATCACATAGAATAAGAAAAATTCCTCCCAAGAAAGCAGAGGCAGGAAGCATAATTCGATGGTCTGGTCCCACTAAAAGCCGGGCAATGTGTGGAATTACAAGTCCTACAAATCCTATGAGACCGGTAAAGGAGACCACGGAAGCAATAATTATGGAGCCAATTAGAAAGATACGGACTCTTAATTTACCTGTATCAATTCCCAAATGAAGGGCTTCTTCTTCTCCCAGAGATAAGGCATTTAAATCTAAAGAAGAAAAGAACAACAGAAGGCAGCCAATTATTGCAGGTATAGTAATTATGCTTATTTTTTTCCAGTTAGCAGCAGATAAGTCTCCCATAAGCCAGAACACCATAGATTGTAATTCTTTTCTAGAGATGGCTAAAAGAATAGTTATTAGTGCAGAAAAGAGAAAAGTGATAGCTACTCCGGCAAGAAGTAGTCCGGTGGAATTGGCAGAATAACTGATTTTAGAAGATTGATATACCAGATAGAGAGAGAGCATTGCTCCGATAAAAGCAAATAAGGGAAGATAAGAAGCAAAAAGATAACCGGTAACATGCTGCAAGGCAATACCGATGCATGCTCCCAAAGCAGCACCCGCAGATACTCCTAAAATATAGGGATCAGCCAGGGGGTTTCTTAAAATTCCCTGGAAAGCTCCTCCTACGGTAGATAAAGCAGCACCGGTAATGACACCTAAAGCGATTCGAGGTGCCCTTAGTTGCCAGATAATAAGATTTTTGGTTTTATCCTGTGTGCCATTTAAGAGGATAGAAATAATATCTTTAGGATTAATAGATACCACTCCAAAGTTAAGACAAATTAGGCTAACTCCCAGGATGCTTAGACTTCCTACCAGAAGCATCAATATTAATTTTTTTCGCCAGTTGGTATAACCGGCTATTTCTGTTAATGATTTATTCATAGAAAATTCCATATAATAATTCGAGTCCGTCTACAAGCCTTGGGACAGCGCGATAAAAAAGGTCTTCATTTACTATAAAGATTTTTTGATTTTTTATAGCCGGTATATTAGACCAGCCAGAACGTTGGGATATATTGTTTTTAATCTTTGATTCTTCTCCCTGGTTCATTGCTCCTACAGGGACAATAATGATATCCGGTTCTGCCTGGGCAACAAATTCCGGACTTATTTTTTTCCAGAAAGAAAAACCAGCAGCTATATTTTGCCCCCCGGCTAAAGTTATCAGTTCATTAAACAGTGTGCCTGCTCCCGGGGTAAAGATAGTCTCAAAAGTACCTCCGACAAATATTTTAGGGCGGGAAGAAATAGGAATTTTTGAAACTTTGGATTTAATTATATTAACCCTTTGTGTCAGATTATCTACCAACAAAGAACCTTTATCAGATATTCCGCAAACATTTGCTATCATTTTTACACTCTTAAATGTATCTTCAAGGGTCAAAGGTTCAAGAACTATGGTATTTAGTCCTAGCTCTCGCAAGCGTGGGATTTCTTTTAATTGGAATCCGGCATAAGCTAAAATAAGGTCCGGATTTAAATAAATAATTTTTTCAAAATTTAAGGGGGATATTTCTCCGATTTTTTCAATATTTTTAGTTTCTTCCGGGAAATTGCAATAGTTTGTTATTCCTACAATTTTTTCCTGAAGTCCTAAGCCAAATAATATTTCGGTATTACTGGGGGCAGTTGAAATAATACGCTGAGGTTCTTGGGGAATTGTAATTGCTGAACCGGTATCATCGATTATGGTTAAAGGGTAATTGCTCGCTTCTGCGAAACTAAATGAGAGTAAAGAACTTAATATAAGAAATAAAAAAGTAAAAACTAAAATTGATTTTTTAAAAATTTTCATGATCAATCTCCTTAATTTAGTTAATTGGTTACTTAGTTAGTTGGTTAGATTAAAATGATTAAAATCACTTTGTTTTTTTAATTTCACTATTATATAAATAAAAATAACACCTCCTTATCCACGAAGAAGTGATTGGTTCGTCTAAGCAGACAGGTCTCCTGGCTCAGGGGTCAATCTAATCGCCGTGCCTTCCCATTTATCACTAAAGTGAAAGTGCTTAACAGTGGCCTATTACAGCTTTCGTTTCCCATTACAGTAGCGGGACTGCGGTGGATTTTCACCACTCTTCCCTTAATCTGCTTATTTCTAAATATTTAATTTTCAATTAACAAAATTATAATACATTAGCTGAAAAATTACAATATATTTTGCAGTTGTTGTATCTATTGTATCTATAAAAAGTTTGTGTAAACTTTAGTGGGGTAGTTAGGTAGAAAGAAGAATGTTACTTTTTTCTATCGCAATGACAAAAAAGGAACCTAATGTAATATTGATACGAATTTATTCTTGCGCTTTTCGCTTTTAGTTCACTCTTAAAGTTTTTTTAACTTGTAACTCGCAACCTGCAACTTGTAACCTGTATTTTAACTGGTGAACTGGGTAACTGGCTAACCGGATAACTAATATCCTGTCCGTTATACCCGATATTATATTAAATTAGTGTGTTTTTTATTAATTATTTTGGTATAATAATTTTAAATGCTTTGGATTGAAAAAGATGGGAGGTTGTAAGTTAGATGGAAAAAGGTTTAATCCAAGTTTATACCGGTGATGGAAAGGGCAAAACTACCGCCGCCTTAGGTTTAGCACTCAGGGCAGCAGGCAGAAATATGAAAGTGTTAATAGTTCAGTTTATGAAAAAATGGGATTATGGAGAACTTCATTCGGTTAAATTAATACAAAATATAACTTTAGAAACCTTTGGCACCAAAGAATTTATCCATAAAGGGAAAGCAAAAAAGATAGATTATGAGGAAGCAAAAAAGGCATTCTCTCTTGGCATAGTGGGAATGCAAAGCGGTGATTACGATATAGTAATATTCGATGAACTCAATATGGCGCTTTATTATGAGTTATTAGATTTAAAAGAAGTTATTCAAGAGATAAAAGAAAAACCCGATAATGTAGAAGTAGTTATTACCGGAAGAAGAGCCCCTGAAGAGATAATAGAAATTGCCGATTTAGTTACCGAAATGAAAGAGATTAAGCATCCTTATCAAAAAGGGGTGGAGGCAAGAAGAGGAATTGAATATTAAAAAAGAAAAATTAAACAATTTACGAAAAATATTATCTGAAATGGGAAGTGTTTTAATTGCTTATTCGGGAGGAGTGGACAGTACTTTTTTATTAAAAATAGCCCGAGAAGAATTGGGGGGCAAAGTTACTGCCGTAACTGTAAAGTCAGAAATCCATCATCTTAGCGAGGTAACTGATGCTAAAAAAATGACGCAAAAATTTAAAGTGAAGCATTTGTTTATTGATATTGATATTTTATCGAATAAAGAATTTGTCAATAATCCTAAAGAGCGATGTTATATTTGCAAAAAGGAAATATTTAGCCGAATAAGTGAAATAGCTAAAGAACTTAACTTGAATTTTGTAGCAGATGGTTCTAACTATGATGACCTTAGCGATTATCGTCCGGGGATGAAGGCGGTTAGAGAATTAAGGATAAGGAGCCCCCTGCAAGAAGCTCTTCTTAGCAAAGATGACATCCGTCTTCTTTCTAAAGAAATGGATTTGCCCACCTGGGACAAGCCTTCCAATTCTTGTCTGGCCACCAGAATTCCTTATGGAGATGAGATAACTTTAGAAAAGTTAAAAAAAATAGAAAAGGCCGAAGGATTTTTTCATGATCTGGGAATTGAACCGGTAAGAGTAAGGTGCCATAAAAAGCTGGCAAAAATTGAAGTAGGGGAAAAAGACCTTCTATTTTTAGTGGAAGAAGATTTAAGAAAAAAGATAATCTCTAAATTAAAACAATTAGGATTTGTCTATGTTACCCTTGATTTGCAAGGATACCGAACCGGGAGTATGAATGAAGAATTAAATGAGAAAGTCGAGAACTGATTAATGAATAAAAAAGAGATTGAGAAAATATTACAGCAATTTAAATCCGGTCAAATAGAAATAGAAGAAGTGTTAGAGAAGTTAAAGCATTTCCCTTATGATGACCTGGGTTTTGCCAAAATAGATAGTCAAAGGCAATTAAGAAAAGGTTTTCCCGAGGTTGTTTTTTGTCAGGGTAAAACTTTAGAGCAGATAACTAAAATTGTAAAACGAATAAAGGAAACCAAAGGTAAGATTGTTGCTACCCGTGCTACTTCAGAAGTATATCAAGAGATTAAAAAGATTATTCCCGAAGTAACTTACTTTAAAGAAGCCAGGATTGTAGCAGTAGAAGAAAAGAAGAAAGTTAGTTCTAAATTTATTTTAGTGGTAAGTGGCGGTACTGCAGATATTCCCGTAGCTGAAGAAGCGGCAGTTATTGCTGAGTTGATGGGCAATAGAGTGGAGCGCCTTTATGATGTTGGAGTAGCAGGTCTTCATCGACTTTTAACCAATTCAAAAAAATTGTTAGCCGCCAATGTTTTAATTGTAGTAGCAGGAATGGAAGGGGCTTTACCCAGCGTGGTAGGAGGTTTGGTAGATAAACCTATAATTGCAGTTCCTACCAGCATAGGTTACGGGGCGAGTTTCCAAGGATTATCTGCTCTATTAACCATGCTCAATAGTTGTGCCCCTGGTTTAGCGGTAGTAAATATTGATAACGGATTTGGAGCCGGTTATATGGCCAGCTTAATTAACCAGTTAAATGAGGTGAAGCAATGAAGATTGCCTATTTTGATTGTTTTTCCGGTATCAGCGGGGATATGACAGTCGGTGCTCTGCTTGATGCAGGATTAAAAATAGAAACATTAGAAAAGGAACTAAAAAAATTAGGTCTTTCCGGTTATCAATTAGAGGTAAACAAAGTAGCAAAAAAGGGAATTTCTGCTACTAAGTTTAAGGTAAAGATAGAAGAAGAAGGAGTGGAGAGAAGGTTTAAAGATATTTTAACCATCCTTGAGAAGAGCAAATTGGATGAAGAGATTAAAAAGGAAACCAAAAAAATATTTCTTAATATAGCTCAAGCTGAATCTAAAATTCACCGGAAAGATATAGATAAAATTCATTTTCATGAAATTGGAGGATTGGATAGTATTATTGATATTACTTCTGCAGTTATAGGAATAAAAACTTTAGGAATAGAAGAAATACATTCTTCCGCCCTGCCTGTGGGAAAGGGTTTTATTAAATGTGCTCATGGTGTTATTCCGGTTCCTACCCCGGCTACTTTAGAATTATTAAAGAATATCCCAACTTATAGCGGAGGGATTGAAAGTGAAATGATTACCCCGACTGGGGCAGCAATTGTCAGCACTTTAGCCAAAAGTTTTGGAGAGAGGCCCTTAATGAAAATAGAAAGAATAGGATATGGAGCAGGAGAGAAAGAATTTACCATTCCTAATCTTTTAAGGGTAAGCATAGGTGAGAAAATATTAAAAGATAAGAACTTAAAAGATGGTTACGTTAGTGATGAAGCTGTATTGATAGAGACCAATATCGATGATATGAACCCGGAATTTTATGATTATATTATGGACCAATTATTTTCTCAAGGGGCTTTAGATGTATTTTTGACTCCTATTCAAATGAAAAAGAACCGCCCTGCCCACATGCTTAGTATTATTGTTTACGAACAAAATCTCAAGGAAATACTGGAAGTATTATTTTCCGAATCCACTACTTTAGGAGTAAGAGTAAGAGAAGTAAAAAGATTGAGACTGGCTCAGCAGAATTTTATTGCCGAAACAAAGTATGGTAAAATTAGGGTTAAAGTTGGTATTTTTAAAGGGGAAATCAAAAACGTTTCACCCGAATATGAAGATTGCAAGAAAATGGCTAAACAACACCAAGTTCCCCTTAAAGAGGTATATGAAGAGGTTAAGTGGAGCGTACAGCGCATAGCGGATAGAAAATACAGTAATAAGTAATGTGTTGTAGGGGCACGATGCATCGTGCCCAGGGTAATCAAAAGACAATAAAACAGGAAGAGCACAATTCATTGTGCCCCTACACCTGAATCTTAGTTTTTTTAACGGGTGGCACTCAAGTATTATTGAGTGCCATCATTCGCGATACTCGATACGAATTACTATTCACTAACGACTAATTTAATCGGCGAATTGATTAAGAGGAGGAAATATTTTGTCTGAAAATGCAGAAAAGAAAGACAAAGACATAAAAATCGTTGAACTCTGTCGAGTTCCACGTGAAGATGAAGCCCTTGCTATTGAGGGTTTGTTAGCGAGCTGTAATATTAAATGCATCCTGCAATCAGATATCACCCGTTCAATATATCCTTTTACCGTTGATGGATTAGCTGAAGTAAGCATTTTAGTCTCTGATAGGGATTTTAAGAAAAGTAAAGAAATTATTAGTAAAAATGTTTAGATAGAGTTAGTTGGTTAATTGGTTACCTGGTTAATTAGTTTAAGAAAGAAAAAAAAATACAGAAGATAAGATAGTATTGAGTACCGAGACAGAGTTAGCTAGCTGTTTAGTTAATCAGTTAAGAATTCTGTATTAAACCAACTAACCAAAATAGAGGTATTTATGTTAAAGGAAATTACTATCCAAACTAATACTCAAGCACAAATTTTAGATATAACCACTCAAGTTCAAAAGGTTGTAAGTGAAAGCGGAATTGCGGAAGGACTGTGTTGTGTTTTTGTCCCCCATACTACTGCGGGAGTTACTATAAATGAAAATGTTGACCCCAGTGTTAAGCAGGATATAGTTATGGAGTTAAATAAAATAATCCCTTTTGATGATAATTACAGTCATTCAGAGGGGAACTCTGCAGCCCATATCAAGGCGAGTATCATAGGGTCTTCGGTAAATATACCACTGAAAAATAATAATCTCCTTCTGGGAACCTGGCAAGGAATATGTTTTTGTGAATTTGATGGCCCACGTACAAGAAAATTTTATGTGAAAATAATTTAAAATAAAGTTAGCCAGTTGCCCTGTTTACCAGTTACCCTGTTGTGAGTCACAAGTTACAAGGAGCAGAGGTGTATTACTATATTAACTGGATAACTGGAAAACTGGTTAACCGAGTAACTAAATGAACTTGCACTTTGCATCTCGTATCTTGCAATTGTCAACCGAAAACTGACAACTGAAAACTTGTATTTAAAACTAACGACTAATTAAAGGAGAACAATGGAAAATATAACCGGAACTATAGAGAAAATTGTATATCGAAACGAAGAAAATGGTTATGTGATAGCGAAGATAAGTGTGGATAAAAATGAAGAAAAATTAACCACCATCGTGGGGAATATGGCTTCCATAAACATAGGTGAAACTTGCGAATTAAAAGGGGAATGGGTTAATAACCCTAAGTATGGCTGGCAATTTAGTTTTAGTGATTACCAATTAATTTTACCTACTTCTTTGCTTGGTTTAAAAAGATATTTAAGTTCCGGATTAATTAAAGGAGTCGGTCCGGCAACTGCAGATAGGATAGTAAAACAGTTTGGCAATAAAACTTTGGAAGTCCTGGAGAATGACCTTCAAAGACTAACTGAAGTGGAGGGTATTGCTGAAAAAAGAGTGGAGATGATCAGTAAATCCTGGGAAGAACATAAAGAAATTAAAAGAGTGATGATATTTTTGCAATCCTATCAGATTACTACCGGATATGCAGTTAAGATTTATAAAACATATGGGAATAAAGCTATTGAAAAACTAAAGGAAAATCCCTACAGAT
>NMQN01000431.1 GCA_003575245.1 Candidatus Atribacteria bacterium 1244-E10-H5-B2
CCAACGTGAAGACAGATACTTATGGATATTACACCAATAATGTGTATACCGGGGCGATGAGAGGTTATGGTTCACCACAGATTATCTTTGCCCAGGAATCATTAATGGATGAACTGGCCGAAGAACTAAAGATAACCCCCATGGAACTACGTTTGAAAAATATATATCACAATAATTCTATTACTGCCAGTGGACAGAAATTGGATAATCACCAGGTGAGTCTGGAAGAGGTAATTAATAAAGCTGTTGAAGCCAGTAATTATAAAGAGGAATACAGGAAATACAGTAAACCCCAACCGGGGGATAAAAAAAGAGGAATCGGTATGGCTATCAGTTTTCGAGGCTGCAGTTTGGGAGCCGAGGCAACCGATGCCGCCGGGGCTATAGTCGCCATTCAACGTGACGGGAGTATCTTAATCTCCTGTGGATTGGCTGAAAATGGCGAGGGCTTAAAGACTGTTTTTACCCAGATAGCTGCTGAAGAATTAGGAGTGGATATTAGAAGGATTAACTATATGGAAGTTGATACTTCGGTATCTCCTGAGAGTGGGGCTACAGTTGCCTCTCGCAGCACTATATTAGGTGGCAATGCAGTAAAAAATGCTGCCCATCAATTAAAAGAAACCCTTGCTGAAATAGTTACAGCTGAATTTAAAATTAGAACAGATAATTTGGATTTTAAAAATGAGAATATATATGAGAAAAATAAAAATCAAAAGATTATTTCTTTTAATGAGGCTATAAATTTGGCTAATCAGGAGGGAATATTTTTATCTGCTTACGGTTGGTACAAAGCCCCTGATATTTCCTGGGACGAAGAAATTGGTCAGGGCAGACCATATTTTACCTATGTTTATGGTTGTCAGATAGCTGAAGTGGAAGTTGATACAGCTACCGGTCAGATAGGAGTATTAAAGATAACCGCTGCCCATGACGTGGGTAGAGCCATTAATCCTGCCTGCCTTAAAGGGCAGATCTATGGCGGGGTAATGATGGGATTAGGTTATGGTATCATGGAAGAAGTAGAAACCGCGAATGGCTACATTAAAAATACTAACTTTGATGAATATTTAATTCCTACAGTTAAAGATATGCCAGAAATTAGCCCGGTTATTGTAGAAAATCCCGACTCTCATGGTCCTTATGGAGCTAAATCTATCGGTGAACCGACTTTAGAATTGGGCGCACCTACCATTGCCAATGCAGTAGCTCAAGCAACCGGAAAAAGAATCAGACATTTACCCCTTAATTTAGAACGGGTCTTACTGGGACATTCTTTAAGTAAAGGGGGGACAAAAAAATGATATCCTACGAATTTTTAACCACCCAAAAAATAGAAGAAGCCCTGAATTACTTAGATAAATTTAGTAAAGTTCATATATTAGCCGGAGGGACAGATTTGTTGGTTGACCTTTATAAAAAGAGCCCTCGCTTGCCAAACTTTAATTACCTGTTAGACATAAGCAATATTTCAGAATTAAAAATTATTAATTCAATTAGTAACTTTATAGAAATAGGACCACTGGTGACCCATTTCCGATTGATTAATGAGCCGCTCATCAAAGATAATTTTCCTGTATTAGTGGAAGCAGCTTACACTATTGGTTCAACCCAAATCCGTAATCGTGGCACTATCGGAGGTAATATTGTTAATGCCTCACCGGCAGCAGATCTATTACCCCCTCTAATCGCCTTAAGGGCTGAAGTAGAATTAACTTCCAGGAAAGGTAAAAGAACATTGCCCTTAGAAGAATTTTTAGCCGGTCCTTATAAAACTAAAATACAAGCTAATGAATTATTAACCAAAATAAAAATTCCTTTACTTGGTGAAAATTATTATACCGATTTTCAAAAAATCGGTCGAAGAAAGGCTTTATCGATTGCCAGACTAAGTCTTGCCTTGGTTACAAAAATAGATGAAGAAGGTATTTTCCACGATACCAGAGTTGTTCCCGGGTCTGCCACGCCTTATCCTCAATCCCTTCCGGAGACTGAAAAAGCTATCGATGGTAAATCTATATTTGATATCGATATAGAGGAGATTGGTAAAATAACCAGTAAGGAAATGGTTTCTATCACCGGAGAAAGATGGTCTACTCCCTACAAAAAACCGACTATCGCTGTCCTGATTAAGAGAGCACTGAAAAAAATTATTGAGGAGGCAAAGACCAATGACTAAGACTACAGTAACCTTTATTGTTAATGGTAAGGAAGTAACCCTAAAAGTGGGTCCCAAAGAGCGCTTAATTGATACTTTAAGGGAGCAATTAAAATTAACCGGGACCAAAGAAGGATGTAGTGTTGGTGAATGTGGAGCCTGTACGGTTATCCTTGACGGAAAGGCAGTTTCTTCCTGTCTGATTCTTACCGGACAGATTGGAGGGAGTGAAGTATTAACTATTGAAGGGCTGGAAGTAGATGGGAATCTTGATTCTTTACAACAAGCCTTTATTGACTATCACGCCATACAATGCGGTTTTTGTACCCCGGGGATGTTAATGTCCGCCAAGACCTTACTTATACATAATCCTCATCCCAGCCGGGAAGAGATTAAAACTGCCTTAGAGGGTAATCTGTGCCGATGTACCGGTTACGAACAGATTATAGAAGCAATTGAAAGTGTAGCGAATAAAAAATAGGGTCAGGTCTCAACATTTGACATAACATTTTAGGCTATTTTATTTAGAAGTAAGTTATGTCAAATGTTGAGACCTGACCCCTTAAAGAAGGAGAGTTTTTAGATGTCTTCTATATTAATTAAGAATATAAAAGAGATTGTAACTATGGACAGTGAAAGAACCAGATTAAAAAGTTGCAGTCTTTTAATTGAAGATAATAAAATTAGTAAAATTGTCTGTGACATAAAATTCCCAGCTGAGGAGATAATTGATGGTTCTGATTATTTCCTTTATCCCGGTCTAATTAATATACACCACCATTTTTATCAAACCTTAACCAGAAATATTCCTCAAGTACAGAATGTAGAGCTATTTAATTGGTTAGAATATCTTTACCCTATCTGGTCTCGCTTAACTCCCGAAGCGGTTTATTATAGCAGTCTAATAGCTATGGGAGAACTTTTAAAGACCGGTTGCACCACCGCAGTTGACCAGTTTTACGTTTTTCCCAAGAGCCAGCCAAAAGAACTGGTAGATGAAGAATTCAGAGCAGCTCAAGAAATTGGCATCCGATTCCATGGAAGTAGAGGTTCTATGTCTTTAAGTGAAAAAGATGGTGGATTGCCTCTGGATTCAGTAGTGCAGAAAGAAGAAGAGATATTGACCGATTCTCAGCGGGTTATCGAAAAATTTCATGATTATGAGCCTTTTGCCATGCAAAGAGTGGTTTTAGCTCCTTGTTCCCCATTTTCCGTTACTGAAAATCTTTTAAGAGAGTCGATTAAATTAGCTCGGAATTATAAAGTGGAGAGTCATACTCATCTGGCAGAGACTAAAGATGAAGATGAATTTTGTCAGGAAACTTTTGGTCTGCGGCCACTTAATTATATGAAAAAAGTTGGTTGGCTGGGTGATGATGTCTGGTTTGCCCATTGTGTCCACCTAAACGAAAAAGAAATAAATTTATTAGCTGAAACAGGAACGGGAGTAGCTCATTGTCCGGTATCCAATCAGAAACTGGCTTCCGGGGCTGCGAATATCCCTTATATGTTAAAAAAGAAAGTACCGGTGGGATTAGCGGTTGATGGCAGTGCCAGCAATGATTCCTCTAATATGATTGCCGAACTTAAAGCAGCTTTCTTGATGCACCGGTTAATTTATGGTATCTCCAGTATATCTGCCGAAGAGGTGCTGAGCATGGCCACCAATGGTGGCCGTGATGTCCTTAACCAGCCGGAAGTTGGAAGTATAGAAGAAGGAAAAGCGGCAGATATGTTTCTAATCAATACAAAAAGATTAGGATTTGCCGGGGGTTTGTCCGATTCTGTTTCTGCTCTGGTAACTTCTGGTGACTCTCAAATTGTGGATATTACTATAGTTAATGGTAAAATTGTAGTTCGCGATGGAAGATTGGTTACTATTGATGAAGATAAAGTGGCGGAAAAAGCCAACAAGATTTCCCAAAAAATGATTGAAGGATAAAAATTGACAATCTCAATTTAGTATTTAGTATATCGTATATCGTGGAAAAAATAGAAGTCAGGAGACAGAATAAAGAAATCAGAAGATTAGATAGTGTATAACACATAATATTTACGAAGTAGGGGCGTATTGCTATACTCCCCAGAACTTGCAGAAATCTATCATAACGAAATGCTGACACATAAAAAAAAGGAAGGAGGGGAGAAAAATGCTGATAATTGGAAACGGAACAGTTCTTACTTTTGATAAAGTTTCTGGGGTTATCTCTAACGGCGGAGTAGTGATCGAGGAAGAGAATGTTGTTGCTATCGGAGAGACAAAAAAATTAATTTTAAAATATCCTGAAGCTGAATATAAGGATGTTCAGGGTAAGATAATAATGCCGGGAATGATAAATACCCATATGCATCTTTATAGCACTTTTGCTCGCGGTATGGACCTTAAAACTGACCAGCCACCTAAAAATTTTGTGGAAATTTTAGAAAAACTATGGTGGAGATTAGATAAGGTTTTAA
>NMQN01000698.1 GCA_003575245.1 Candidatus Atribacteria bacterium 1244-E10-H5-B2
AATTCAAATATCCGGAAGATTTTATCTAACCTGCACAAAGAGGGGAAGATCACCAGGGCGGGCTTCGGTAAGTATTCGGTGCTAACTGTGAATGATACTGTGAATGATACTGTGAATGATACTGTGAATGATACTGTGAATGAGGAAATCAATAAATACCGGAAAATATGTTTACGAAAGTTAAAAATAGAAGATCCCGAAGCCTACGGAAAAATGAGAAAAGCGAAAAACAAATATCTCAGAGATTGGCGGGCCAGGAATCCGGACTACAATAAGAATTGGCTAAAAGAATATTATAAAAAATATCCGGAGAGGGTCAGAGAATATCAGAGAAGATACTGGCTAAAGAGGGCTATGTCATCAGATTGAAAGGAAGGTGATAAATAATTGCTCAGATACGAATGTCCTAATTGTCATCAGATATTCTGCAAAATATGATATAAAAAAATAAAAAAGAAAGGAGTAGAATGATGAACAAAAAGAATTTATTACCTGTTTCTATCTTGATAGTAATATCAGGAGCAATGTTCTCTTCCCATTTTGGAGTAGGTGATCTTATTTTCCCTCCAATCCTGGGAAGGGGTGCAGGGACGAGTTGGTTTACTGCTGCTTTAGGATACATGATAATCAATAGTATCGGGGTCTGGTTGGCATATCTGGCTTGTGCCCACCAGAATCAATCTTTAACCGGCATTGCGACTAAAACATTAGGTGATTTTTTTGGAAAAATTTATACTGCTATTCCAATACTCATTACTATATTTTTTATTCTGCCCCGAGTTTCTTCCGCTACCCATGAGATGGCTATTTTACCTCTACTGTCCAATGTTCCTTTATGGTTTACTCTAGCGATATTTTTCTTGCTCAGTTTTTACATTGCTTATACGAGAGCTACGGTTATAGATAAGCTAGGGAAAATATTAGCCCCAACCTTAATAGTGTTTGTTGTTATTTTAGCAGTTAAGGGGATAGCTACCCCTCTTTCTGTTCCGCAAACTCCCAGTTCTGTAAATGCTTTAAGTGACGGAATGCTAAATGCTTATAATACCATGAATGCTATAGCAGCTCTCTTGTTTGGGGGTTGGGTTTTACATGAATTAAATATCCGAAATATAAAAACTAAAGAAGATCAAAATATAAATTTAAATGTTATTGGCTTTTCTACAGCGGTACTCTTGGGAATAACTTCCACCGCGTTGGTTTATTTGGGAGCTTCTTCAGGATCCCTTTTCCCTGATGCTACGATAGGAGTTCTTTCTACTAAAATAGCTCAAGGGCTTTTAGGGCAGATTGGTTTATTCAGTTTTGCAGTAATAATGGCCCTTAGTTGTCTTACAACTTCTGCTGCGATAACTTCCATGGCAGGAGATATGTTTTTAGAAATGACTAAAGGTAAACTTAAATACAAAACAACAGTTATTTCAAGTACAATAATAGCATTTATATTAGGTTTAGTAGGATTAAGTAGGATAGTAAAATATACTGTTCCCTGGTTAGTTTTATTATATCCTTCAATAATTGTTTTAATTTTAAGTGCCTTATATTATAAGTTTGACAAAATTAAGAGATCAGTAACTGTTGGGGTAATTGTAGCTCTATTTTTTGGATTAGGAGATATGCTTTCTTTTTACGGCCTTAAGTCTAATTTTATAAGCATCTTTTCATCTTATTTTCCTTTTGGGGAACAAGGACTAGGCTGGATTTTACCTACTATAGTTATTATGGCTATAGCTCAATTAATCTTTAAACAAAAAGTTAAAGAAGGGAATTTACAGGATGATATAGGAGAAAAGGATGAAAAAAAAGATTGAAAAATTTGTTGGTGAAAATATAGACAATGAATTATATCCTGGGTGCCAGGTATTAATAGGCTATCGGGGAGATGTAATGGTAAATTTATCTCTTGGCTCTATGGTGAAGGGTTCAAATAACCAGATAGACGAAGTAAATGAAAATACACTTTTTAATATAGAGTCAATAACTAAAGTAATGGTAACTCTTCCCTTAACATTTAAATTGGTTGAAGAAGGCAGGATAGCTCTTGATGATAGAATAGTAAATTATATTCCTGAATTTGGAACTAATAAAGAAAAAGAAAAAGTTACTATAAGAAATCTTCTGAATTTTACCGGAGGAATTCCTTTAGATGACCCTGTAGGATGTGAAGAAGCTGCATCAAAGGGAGATTTAAAAAAGGCCTGGAATTTGCATTATACTCAAGAATCAGCCTACCAGCCAGGAACTAAAGTCTTTTATAGTGATGTTTCTTGTCGAATTTTAGGAAAATTATTGGAGCGGGTTATAGAAAAATCTTTATCTTTGGCTGCTGAAGAATGGATCTTTGACCCCTTAGGGATGAAAAATACTATGTTTAATCCTCAGAATAAAGAAAATTGTGTAGCTACCGGGAAATCAGACAATGGACGTCTATTAAGAGGGGAACTTACCCAGGATTTAGAACATTATTTAGGTGAAGTACTCGGTTCTGATGGACTTTTTTCTACCGCTAAAGATATGTTTGTATTTTCTCAAATGATTTTGAATAAGGGCATTTACCAGGGTCAAAGAATATTAGGGAAGATTACTATAAATAAAATGACTGAGGGGGTGACCAATTCTGGTGTGTATGAATCTCCCTCTTCCTATCTTCACTATATCTTAAGTGGCCCCAAGACTTGGTTTTGGGAATACGCCTTTTCTCCTCACTCTTTTTTTGGAGATTTAGTATCTAAAAAAGCTATAGGAAAAATGGGAGGAGCAGGAACTTTTATTTTAATTGATCCTGAATATGACCTTATTATTGTCTATCTTACTAACTACGGGCAACCTGAGCGTACTTTAGAAGGGGAGGAAGGTTGGAATAAATTTCAAAAAGATATTAATGTAATGGGATTATGTAATATTGTTTTAGGAGATGTGATGTAATTAGAAAAAGCAACGGTACACTTAAATATTAAATAATAGGGAGGTGGTCAAATTCAAACTATCTTACAAACAAGGAATTCTGTAGAGAACTTGTAGTATTGCAAAAAGTGGTATAAGGGGGGTGAGGATATAAGATAATAATCAGTTTAAAGTGAAAGTTGAGGTAATTTAATAAATCTAAAAAGGAGAGAAAAATGAAAAAATTAATATTAGTGATTTTAATGATTTTTAGTATTTTGGTTTTAAATAGCTTGGTAATGGCAGCAGACAAGGTTACACTAAAATTTATGGGTTGGGAAGCAAGCCCCTTTGAAACGAGTATTACTGAACAGAGTCTAAAACAATTTATGAAAGAGAATCCTGATATTAAGGTTGAATACACCCCGGTATCTGGTGAGTATCCTGCCAAATTATTAACAATGATAGCTGGAGACGCTGCTCCTGATGTTTTTTTCATTGCATCAGATTCTTATAGGAGTTTTCAGAAAAGAGGAGTCTTACTAAATCTAACTGGATATTTTAACAAAGAAATGGATATAGATGAATTTATTCCACTGGCACGGGATAAGATGTTAATCGATGGTGGAATATACGGAGTTAGTAGCTGTGACGTATCTCCTGTACTTTTTTACAACAAAAAATTATTTGATGAAGCTGGCTTACCCTATCCGCCAAACGATCCAGAAAAAGCCTGGACCTGGGATAAATTTGTAGATATTGCTAAACAATTAACTGTTAGAAAAAATGGTAAGACTGTTCAGTATGGTGTATCTGGTTTTACGATTGAATGGGTTTCTGCCTTCTCAGCAATGGTTAAATCTAATGGTGGACAGGTATTTAATGAAGACTACACTGAGTTATTATTAGATTCTCCAGAAGCTAAAGAAGCGCTTGTTGAGATAAAGAATTTACAGAGAGTATATGGGGTATCTCCTCTGGTAATTGCTAATGTACAACAGGGTGGTATAAGTTCAACTCAGATGTTACAGACAGGAAGATTAGCTATGCTGGTTGATGGTTCTTGGACATTACAGCAATTGGCAGAAATGGATTTCCCGCTTGGTATAGGTGTTCTACCTAAATTTAAGGAACCTGTTACTATCGGTCAGGCTCATCTCTACTCTGCCTGGGTCAAAACTAAACACCCGGATGAAGCATGGGAATTAATAAAATTCGTTTCTTCAAGGGAGTATCAGACCAAATTAGTTAAAACAGGTATCTGGTTACCTAATAGAATGGATATGTATGAAGAAGAGAACCTTGCTAACTGGATGAATCCTGATGTATATCCTGGTGATTTTGTAAATATGCTTAAATACTTTACTAATTATGCAGAACTATGGGTAGCGGTGAAAGTACCTTCAGAGGCTTGGAGTATTATTAATGAGGAACTAGGTACTTTCTTCGTGACTGATCAATCAATTGATACAGTTATTTCGCGTATGAAGAAAAGGGTAGAGCCTATTCTTAATAAATGAATGTAAGTGTAATCTTAAAGTCCCCTGGGAGTATATTTCCCAGGGGACTTTAAATAAAAAGGGGAAGATTCAAATTAATCGTTTTAAACGACTTAGATACAGTGATAAACTCTGGGCGGTAATCTTTTTATCGCCTAATCTACTTGGATTTCTGGTTTTTATCCTCTGGCCTATAATTGCTTCTTTTGGT
>NMQN01000500.1 GCA_003575245.1 Candidatus Atribacteria bacterium 1244-E10-H5-B2
AACATCGCTATGAAAAGCCTTATACCGAGATTCTTAAAGATAAAACTTTCCTGATGTTCTTCTACAATCCTTCAGTCAGAACCAGGCAGTCATTCGAAGGGGCTGCTACCGAATTAGGAGGACATGCCCAGTTCCTTGAACCCAAATCTATGAGATTAAAGGAGAAAGGGAAAGCAGGAGAGACAGTTGAGGATGCAGCAAAAGTTATGAGCAGATATGCTGTAGGGTTAGGAATCAGAATTCTGGAAGATGCGATTGAAGAGTATGGAAAAGGCGAAGAATTACTTAGAGAATATGCTAAATATTCATCCATCCCTATTGTTTCTATGGCTCACGATAAATATCATCCCTGTCAGGGACTGGCAGATTTGATGGGACTTCAGGAACATATAGGTGAAGTAAAAGGTAAAAAAATAACTATGATGTGGGGTTATTCTTCATTGGTGCGTTCCTGGAGTTCTGTTCAGGAAGATATCTTGCTTCTTCCCAGGTATGGTATGGACTTTACTCTGACTTATCCTGAGGGATTTGACCTTGACCCGGAAGTAATTGCCCAGGCTAAAAAGAATGCTGAAGCCACAGGAGCAAAATTTGAAATTACCCATGATAGGTTTGAAGCGGTAAAAGGAGCACAGGTGGTATATGCCCGGCAATGGATGAGTCCTAAAAGATACAGCATAGGAAAAGAAGAAGATAAGAAATTGGCCTTGAAATATCAGGATTGGAGATATACTAAAGAACTTGATTCCCTTACCGATAACGCTTATTACATTCATCCTATGCCTATAGACCGGGGAAACGAAGTAGATGACGAAGTGGCAAGCGGTTCACGTTCTATTGTTTATGATATTGCAGAAAATAGATTACATATTCAAAAGGCCATTATGGCTTTAACTATGGCGAAAGGATGGAGATAAAAATGACTAAATTAGCAGTATTAGCTATCGGGGGAAACTCCCTTATTAAGGACAAACAACATGAGACTGTAGAAGACCAGTATGATGCAGTATGTGAAACAGCAAAACACATTGCCGGAATGATCGAGCAGGATTATGATGTGGTAGTTACTCATGGGAATGGTCCTCAGGTAGGATTTATTTTAAGACGTTCAGAGATTGCCCATGAAGTAGGAGGGATGCATGCAGTACCTTTGGTTAATTGCGGAGCAGATACTCAAGGTGCAATCGGATATCAGATTCAGCAGGCACTTTATAATGAATTTAAAAAGAGAGGTATTAAAAAGAAAACCGCTACGGTTGTAACCCAGGTAGTAGTAGATAAAAAAGATCCTGCATTCCAGAATCCTGCAAAACCTATAGGTACATTTTATTCCAAAGAAAGGGCAGAAGAACTGCAAAAAGAACACCCTGATTGGGTGATTATCGATGATGTGGGAAGAGGGTATAGAAGAGTTGTACCTTCTCCTATGCCAGTGGAAATTGTAGAACAGGAAGCCATTGAGATGTTAGTAAAAAGTGGTTTTAGTGTGGTTGGTGTCGGTGGAGGTGGGATTCCGGTACTTCGCAATGATAACGGAAAACTTGAAGGTGTTGCTGCAGTCATCGATAAAGATAATGCCTCAAGTCTACTGGCTATAAATATTAAAGCAGATGTCTTCATCATTTCTACAGCAGTGGAAAAAGTATGCTTGAATTTCAACAAACCAAGTCAAATTACCTTAGATAAATTAACTGTAGCAGAGGCTAAAAAATATATTAAGGAAGGTCATTTTGCCAAAGGAAGTATGCTTCCCAAAATTCAAGCTATTGTAAGATTCCTGGAAGCCGGAGGAAAAGAGGCAATAGTTACTAATCCGGAATCGTTAGAAAAAGCACTAAAAGGCGAAACGGGAACCCATATTTACCCCTAAACAGAGACGATTGTAGTAAATGTATAACTTCCTAAGGAAGTGATAATAAAAAAGGGAAGAAATGCAATTTGGAGTACCAAAAGAATTAGGAATTCCATATGCCAGGGAGGAAAAATAGAGATGAGTTATGTGAAGAAATTAAAATGCCTATTGTGTGGAACAGAATATAATTCGGAAGAAGTAAGATACAATTGTCTAAAATGCGGAGACGAAGGCGTTTTAGAAATTATTTATGATTATTCTAAGATAAAAAATGATTTTAATCGGGAATCCCTTAAAAAGAATAAAGAATTTTCGATATGGAGATACTTGCCTCTTTTACCGGTTGATGATCCTGCCAAAATTGGGCCGTCAAAAGTTGGGTGGACTCCTTTATATGATGCGAAAAGAATAAGAGAAGATTTGGGGATGTCAAATCTCTGGATTAAAGATGATGGGAGAAACCCTACTGCTTCCTTAAAAGACCGGCCGTCTGCTATTGCGATAGTAAAAGCTCGGGAATTAGGAGAAAAGATTGTTACCTGTGCCTCTACCGGTAATGCTGCTTCTTCGCTAGCTGGGGCTGCTGCTTCGGTGGGTTTAAAGAGTTACATTTTTGTTCCCCAAACAGCACCGAGTGCCAAGATTGCCCAGCTTCTGGTATTTGGCTCAACTGTTTTTGCGGTGAGAGGAACCTATGATGAAGCCTTTGATCTGTCCATCGAAGCAACTAGAGAATTTGGCTGGTATAACCGAAATACTGCTTTTAATCCCTATATGGTGGAAGGAAAGAAGACGGTTGCACTGGAAATTATTGAGCAGATGGATTTTGAAGTACCCGATTATCTTTTTGTACCGGTAGGAGATGGTTGTATCATCTCCGGAGTGGCCAAAGCTTATAAAGATATGTTTTCTTTAGGCTTTATTGACCATTTACCTAAACTGGTTGCCGTGCAGGCAGAAGGGTGTAAACCGATTATCGATGCAGTAAATGGTGATGGTGAAGTGAAATTTGTGGTGCCGAATACAATTGCAGATAGTATTGCCGTAGGGATTCCCAGAAATCGTCTGATGGCAGTAAGAGACATAAAAAAATCGAAGGGATTTGGTATGGCGGTAAGTGACAAGGAAATACTTGAAGCGATTAAATATTTAGGCACAAAGCAGGGGATTTTTGCTGAACCTGCGGGCTCTACCGCCTTTATCGGTATGGTAAAAGCGCTAAAGGAAGGAAAAATCTCTAAGGGAGATAAAATTGTAGTATTAGTTACGGGAAACGGATTAAAGGACGTAGAAAGTGCTAAAAAAGCCGGAGGAGAGGCCCTGGTAATAGATCCCAATTTAGAAGCCGTAAAGGAGACAATGAACTAAAAGTGAATAATGCGGAAAAAAAAGAATTAAACGAACTTCTTCAAGGGCTTATTCAGATTAAAAGCGTAAACCCTCCGGGAAACGAAGCTCAAATTGCTAATTTTATAAGGAAATTTCTCTTAAAAAATAATATCCACTCCGAGTTAGTTTCCTTAGAAGAAGGTAGGAGTTCAGTTATTACGAAAATTAAAGGAGAAGAAGAAAGAAATATTACTCTTTGCGGGCATTTAGATACGGTGAAGGTAAAAGAAGAGGATTGGACGAAACCCGCCTTTCAAGGATTAATTGAAAACGGAAAAATGTACGGCAGAGGGGCATCGGATATGAAGGGTGGAGTGGCTGCTATTCTTTATACGGCAGTACTTTTAAAAAGAAGGGGTATCAACCTCAAAAAAACAATCCAATTAGCTCTTACGGCAGATGAAGAATGGGGATATAGAGGAGCAAAAAATTTAGTTGATGGGGGTTATTTTGATCGGACTGATTTCCTTATTATCACTGAACCCTCTAATCTTCAGGTTTCTACCGGGGAAAAGGGAGAATTATGGATAAGAGCTAAATTTTACGGGAAGTCTGCTCATGGCTCAACTCCTGAGGTGGGAGTAAATACAATTATTCCGGGGAGTGAGTTCGTTGTGAATATTACTGAGAGATATGAGAAGATATTTGAGGCAGACCCTTTTTGGGGTAAAACTTCAATGAATATTGGACAGTTTCACGGAGGAGTGCAGGTAAATATTGTCCCCAATTATTCAGAAATACAACTGGATTTTAGGGTAATTTCAGAAGAAGATAAAGAGAAAGCAGTGGAATTAGTCAGAAAGACCGGTGAAGAGATTGCGAAAAAGTATAAAGTGCGGTTTGGGGAAGAGATTTTTAACTATCACCCCCCAATATTTACCAGTCCGGATAATCCTTATGTAGAAAAGTTTCTGCAGGCAGCCGGAGCAGGGGAAGTGATAATTACCAAATACTGCACTGATGGAGCAACTATCATACCAATAAAGAAGACGCCTTTCATTATTTTTGGTCCTGGCGATATCGCCCAGGCCCATCAAAATGATGAACATATTGAATTGGAATCTCTCTATCGAGCAGTAGATATGTTTATCGATTTTCTAAAAACCTGACAGGGGACAACCTGACAGGGGACGGTCCTCTGTCAGGTTTTGATTAGTTAGTTGGTTAATTAGTTACCTGGTTAGTTAGTTAAGAAAAAAGAATAAAGAAGTCAGAAGATAAAATAGTAATTGAGTATCGAGTAAAAAGTATATAGTGAAGTAATGAGTAATAAGTGATAAGTAATGAGTAACAGGTTACGAGTTGCAAGTTGCAAAATTATTTAGTTAACCTGTTTGCCGGTTACCC
>NMQN01000526.1 GCA_003575245.1 Candidatus Atribacteria bacterium 1244-E10-H5-B2
ACTATTAATCAGCGTGTCAGATATAATTGATGGTATGGTAGCCAAACAAGCGGAGAGCAGCTGTAAAGGAGGGGATATTTTTGACGTTATAGCTGATTTTATGGTAGTCTTATCAATATTTGTGCTTTGGTACTTAAAACAAATGGTGTCTGCATATATTATATTTTTAATTTTATTTTCTTTTATTACCTTTGGCTATATTTCTTTCTTGAAGAAGAAAATAATTAAAAATAAAATAGGAAAGTACGTAGGCGCTGTTTGTTTTTTGGGAATTACGGTTATTATCTTTACCAGATTATATTTTAAAGAAATGTATATTGTTTCGCAAAATCTGGTGGTAGTAATTATTTCTATTTACCTAATAATATCTATTATTGAAAATATAAGGAGTATTATAAAGGAAGTAAGATATGAACAAAAAAGATAGTAGACAGGAAAAGATATCTATCGATTTTCGCATTATAATGGCAATAATCACAACTTTAATTTTCTGGGCCTCTGCCTTTGCAGGTATTCGAGCGGGCTTAAAAGCCTACAGTCCTGAAAATTTGGTCCTTTTCCGTTTCTTAATAGCTTCATTAGTTTTATTAGTTTATGCTATAATTACCCGCATGCCTTTACCTGAAAGAAAAGACCTGCCCGCAATATTTTTTCTTGGCTTTATAGGTATAACTGTTTATCATCTTGCCCTCACCTTTGGAGAATTAAAAGTAACTGCTGGTTCTGCCAGTCTTTTAATTGCCTCTGTTCCCATCTTTACTGCTATCCTGGCTATGCTTATCTTAAAAGAAAAGATTAAGACTTGGGGCTGGATAGGAGTTGCAATCAGTTTTTTGGGAGTAAGCTTGGTTGCCAGGGGAGAAGGTGAAGGAATTAGATTTGAACCAGCAGCTTTTTTGATTTTATTAGCAGCCATCAGTACGAGTTTTTACTTTGTTTTGCAAAAACCTTATTTAAAGAAATATTCTCCTTTAAAATTTGTAACTTACACAATCTGGAGCGGTACTTTTTTCCAAATATTTTTTTCACGAGGTTTATTTCAGAATATAAAAAATGCACCGATTGAGGCAACGCTGGCCATTATTTATATGGGTATTTTCCCGGCCGCCTTAGCTTATATTACCTGGACCTATGTCCTTTCTCGAATTCCAGCTTCTTTAGCAGTGAGCTATCTTTATTTATCCCCGGCATTAGCCATATTAATTGCCTGGATATGGTTAGGGGAAATGCCTTTCTTTTTATCATTAGTGGGAGGGGCTCTTGCTCTGGCTGGGGTAATAATTGTGAATGTTTGGGGAAGATGAGGGTTTTATTAGCGTAAAAAACATCTTCTAATTTTTAATTGAAAAAAGAAGGAAGATAGGAAGAGATTGTGGTAAAATAAAAGGTAAAGTATTTAATAATAAAATATAAGCATATCTAATAGGAAGGTTCATTGATAACTGAGAAAAAATTGCACGGTATTTTGAAATAAAAGTGGGAAGAAGTAGCACAATTAACAGAAAATAGATTAGAAAAATCATATGAAAACGATTGTAACCCAAAAAGTAAAAAAAAGAATGTAGGGGCACGATGTATCGTGCCCCTAGGAGAAATTAGGTAATAATATGGTGAGGGCACAATTCATTGTGCCCCTACAACATGATTATAACTAAAAATATTATAAGAATTTTAAATTGGCACAGTAATTGCTTTAATATATATAATAGATATAGATAAATAGAATAGTAAACTGCCACTGCCATAGGCGATATCTTTCAAAGAAAGATATATTATTTTTACCTACTCTGTGAAGCCTTGCTTCACCGGGGTTATTCTGTTGTAGGAGTTCGATTCATTGAACCCGCAAGGAAACGGGTCGGATAAATTCGACCCCTACTTCGACAGGCGGGCCTGCCCTCGTGAAAACGGGGAACGCCTATCCTACGGTTTTATATTGGTCATTACCGCCTGGTACTCAAATTGAGTGCCAGGTGGATTTCTAAGTTTAATTAAAAATATATAATAGAAAGGTGTGATGCTTTGTGATTAAAAATATAGCAAAAGGTACAATATTATTTCTGGTCATATTTTTTATTTTTTCCGGTGCATTGTTCGCTGCAGAAACGAAAGAGATGAATCTTAGCCAGGCAATTAATTTATCCTTAGAAAATAATTTAAATTTAAAGATAGCCAATTTAGATTTAAAAAATGCCCAAATAGATTATGAAAAGACTAAGGCGAATAACCTGCTCACCGAATCGCGCTACATACAATTACAGGGAGATTTAGGACTGCTTCAGGCAAAGGATAATTATACCCAGACCAGAAATGAGGTAATTATCGATGTAGTCCAAAAATATCTTCAGTTAAACCAGGCTGAAAAAAATATTACCGCTAATAGCAAAGAAGCAGAATTAGAGAAAAATTTATTGGAGGAAGTTAAAGCACAGGTTAAGGCCGGGCACAAAGGAAGTTTAGATCTTCTTCAACAGGAAAATAAATACAATAACGCTGTCTTTAATTTAGAGAAAGCCAATGATGACTACCATCAATCTTTTGAAGAATTTAAATTAGAGTTGGGATTAAGTAATCAGGAGGAAGAAGAGTTTAATTTAATCGAGGTAGACTACCCCGAAATATGGAAGACAGGCGAAGAAGAAGCTCTAAAAATGGCTATTGAAAATAGTTTTATTTTGGAATTACGGAAAAGGCAGATAGAATTGGCTAAAGTTGATTTAGAGAGGGCTGAGGTAACCGCAAGTCCGGAGTTAGATTTACGGAAACTTAAAAATAATATAGGATTAGCTAATCTAAATTTTAGTAAAACTCAAAAAGAATTAGATAATTCAATTAGAAAACAATTTTATACTTATAAGCAGACTATTAATGGTTTAGATTTAAGCCAACAAAACTTGAATCAGGCTAAGGAAAATAATAGTATTATAATCGATCAGGTAAAGGCAGGTCTTAAAACCGAAAATGATCTTTTATCAGCAGAAATAAGTTTATTGCAGGCAGAGTATAATTTAAAGTCAACCATCCTCAACTATTATATGGCTAAATTAACTTTACAGAAATTGATAGGGCAGAGGATTGAAGAGGGAGAGATTGAATGAACCGAATTAGAAAAAATAATTCGTTTTTTATTTTATGTTTAATAATATTCACAAGTTTTATCTTTACCGGGGCGAATGTCCAGGCCAAAGATATTTCTTTAGAAGAAGCTCTTAATTGGGGGATTGAAAATAATTCTTCAATTAAAGAAATAAAAAATAGTATTGAGACCATAGAAAGAAGTTTAAATTTAATCGATACTGAATATGCCTTTAAAACCAATATTAGCGCTAATCCGATTATTGCCGGTGGTTTCGAAGAACAGACTGACGATAACTCAAATGGTGTCGATGAGGGAGATACCACTTTCGATAGCATTAGTAGTCCTAAAATTAGTTTAAAAACTACAAAATTATTTCCTAACGGAATAATCCTTCAATCGGAAATTTCTTTAAAAGAGGAAGACTTGTTTAATCTGGAAAAGCTTTCGGAAGGACCCGATAGCATTTTCAGTGCAACCAAAAACCTTTATCCTGTACTTCCCATCAAATCAGAACAGGAAAAATATTTAGCTTCTAATAACTTGCTTAAAGCCAGGGAAAATCTAACCTGGCAGCAAGAATACAAAAAGATAGAATTTTTAGAATCTTATTTTAATCTTTTACGTCTGCAGGAAAGATTGTCATTAGCTAAAACTAATTTTCAGTATGCTCAAGATGATTTAGATAAGATATTAAAAAAAATTGAGATTGGAGAAGCAGGAGAAAGACAGGAAATAGATGCAAAGATCGCTCTGAAAAAAGCAGAGATAGGTTTTTTGCAAGCTCAGAATACTTTTCTTCAACAAAAGAACAGTTGGTATTTGAATCTAAATTTACCGGAAGAAACCGAAGTGCCTTTGGTGGAAGATTCGCCTTTTTTAGAAGAGATTATAAAATGGGCTGATTCTTTAGAATTAAATTTAAAAGAAGAAGAGTTAATAGAGTTAGCAGTAGATAACTACTATGGAATTAGAAATATTCTCCTGGATCAAGATAGCTCTCAAAAAGAAGCAGAATGGAATTTGACAAAAAATAAACCACAGGTTGATTTATTTGGCGCTTATAGAAGCAAGGATAATAGTTGGGGAATTGGAATTGAATTAAGTTACGATATCTCCGACGGAGGAAAACAAAAGATAGAAGACGAAGGATATCAAGCGAAATTAAAAAATTTAAAGGATAATTATTTACAAATAGTCTCTGAGTTGAAATTAGAATTATCTGGTCTAATCAATCAGCAGGAAATAAATAATTTAAACTTAGAAGAAAAATTAATGTCCTGGGAGAAAGCTAAATTAGAAGAAGAATCTTATCAAATACAACTTAAACAGGGTCTAATTAGTGATAGTGAATTTCAGTACAAGATGCTTGGTTGGCAGGAATCAGAAATAAATCTTAAATCTTCCAGAGACGAGATTTTAATAAATAAATTACGTATAGCTCAATTTTTAGGATTCAGAAAATAGCAGTTTAAGGGTAAGGAGTGAAAAAAAGATGAAGAAGAAATGGTTGATTATCGGAGTAATTATTATTTTAGTAATTATTGCTCTTTTTGTCGGGAGCAGGTTTTTAAATAAAACAGATGAAGAGGAATTAACTGAACAAAAGATCAAGATTACTCCTCAGATGGTTTCATCTGTAGAGCGGGGAGATCTCAAAAAGACGGTTTCTACCAGTGGTTACCTGCAGCCGGCAGATAAAAAATTACTTACTTTTAACTTGAATGGTGAAATTGAAGAAATTTTAATTGCTGAGGGTCAGCGTGTTTCCGAGGGAGAAGAATTAATGCGGTTAGAGAGGAGTCAACAGGAATTAAACTATTTAATAGCAAAAAATACCTATGAATTAATTAAAACGAGTGGTTCAGAAAGCGAAATAAATGAACAAGAGCTAAATTTTCAAATTGCTAAGAAAAATTTAGAAGATACCACTCTTAAAGCCCCATTTTCCGGTTTGATTACTAATGTTTCCGTTAAACCGGATGATTACATTAATTCAGGAAGTGAAGTAGCTTATATAATTGATGACAGCAGCTATGAAATAGAAGTTGCAGTTAATGAGATTGATAGCTTGGAGATAGAAGTAGGGCAGGAGGTAATTATTATCCTGGATGCTTTCCCTGGGAGAGAATTTTCAGGAAGAGTAAGGGAGATCCATAATTACACTCAAAATGTAAACGGAGTAGTTACTCTTCCGGTTACAGTGCAGTTAGATAAGACAGATAAACAGTTTAAGCCCGGTTTTTCCGCTTTAGTGGAAATTGTTATTGGTAAAGCAGAAGGCGAATTATTAGTTCCTATTAGTGCAATCCTTGACCGAAAAGGGCAGCAGATGGTAGTTAAAGTGGTGGATAATAAGCCGGTGTTCACTCCGGTAAAAGCCGGATTTAGCGATGGAGTTTATACTGCAATCGAAGAGGGATTGGCAGAAGGTGAAGAGATAGTGATAAATGTTTACGAATTTGCTAAAGCAGGTTCTAAAAACGATGGTACACAACGGACCCCAGGAATGGGTGGATTTATGAGGCAGCACGAATAAAGATTAGTAAAATAATATAAAGGCAATATCTAAATGTTAGAGATAAAAAAAATAAAAAAAATATACCAGATGGGAAAAGTGAAGGTGGAAGCCTTAAGGGGAGTTTCCTTTTATATTGATAAAGGAGAATTCGTAGCTATTATGGGCCCTTCCGGTTCCGGTAAGTCTACTTTAATGCATATTATCGGTTGTCTCGATCAACCTACAGAGGGTAGTTTCGTAATCGGAGGAAAGGACGTAAGCAAACTGAATGATGATAGACTGGCTGAGATTCGCAATAAGAGTATTGGTTTTGTTTTTCAGCAATATAATCTCTTGTCTCGAACCAGTATTTTGCATAATGTGGAAATCCCACTTATCTATGCAGGGCTAAAGAGTAAACAGAGAAGAAAGTTAGCTATGCAAGCATTAGAGAGTGTGGGCTTAGGTGATAGAGTAAAACATAAACCTAATGAGATATCGGGCGGAGAAAAACAAAGAGCTGCTATTGCTCGGGCTTTAATTAATGATCCCTTAATTATTTTAGCTGATGAACCAACCGGGAATTTGGATACTAAAACCGGAGAAGAGATTATGAAAATCTTTTATAAATTACACCAACAAGGAAATACTGTTATTATGGTAACTCATGAAGCGGAAGTTGCCAGACATGCCCGAAGGATTATTCATTTGCGTGATGGTTTAATTGAAAAGGATGAAGCAAAGAAATGATTTTTGAAATTATAAAATTAGCAATCAATAGTTTAAAAGTAAATAAACTGCGCACCTTTCTTTCTATGCTGGGAATAATTATCGGAGTCGGAGCGGTAATTGCTATTGTTTCTATTGGTTCCGGAGCTCGGGAGCAGATTACTGCTCAAATTTCTGATTTAGGCTCTAATGTCATAAATATTTTTCCGGGAACCAGCAGAGGATGGGGAGGCAGAGTTAGTAAAAGTTCAGCTGATGTATTCACTTTGGAATTAGCTGATTATATCGAAAAAGTAAGTCCTTCGGTAAAGAGAGTAGTCCCTATTTCCCAGGGTTCGGGTTTATTGATAAAAGGGAATTTTAATATTAAAACTAATATTATCGGAACAGATGCTGGTTATCAGGAAGTAAATAATTATAGTCTGGCTCTGGGGCAATTTATAAATGAAGGTGACCTTGCCACCAGCCGAAATATTATAGTATTAGGCTCGGGATTAGCTGAAGAACTATTTGGCAATAATAATTCCTTAGGAGAAAAGATTAAATTATCCTATCAGGGGAGAGATTATCTTTTTACGGTAATTGGGGTGATGGAAGAAAAGGGAGCCGGATTAGCCGGTAATCTTAATGACCAGGCTTATATACCCATTACTACCCTTATGAAAAAACTGTCTAATTCCCGATTTGTTTCCTATTATATAGCTCAGGCAAACTCCGGTGATGAAGCCTCAGCTGCCGTGGGAGAAATAGAATATTTTTTAACCAAATATCTGGAAGATGAGGAGCAAGAAAAATTTAACCTGCTAAGCCAAGACCTAATTTTAGATACTATTAGTTCGGTCACTGCCGCTCTAAGTCTAATGCTGGGAGGAATTGCAGCTATATCCCTACTGGTAGGGGGAATTGGAATTATGAATATTATGCTGGTATCGGTAACCGAGAGGACCAGAGAGATAGGAATTCGTAAGGCTTTAGGAGCAAAAAATAAGAATATTATGAGCCAGTTTCTTATCGAAGCCTTGAGTTTAAGCGGAATGGGAGGGCTGATTGGTATTGCTTTCGGTTGGTTAGGTGCTTATGCTATTGCGCAAGCCGGAAAGTGGCCCCTTGTAGTTTCTCCTATCTCTGTTTTATTAGTTTTTGGTTTTGCATTAATTATTGGTCTTTTCTTCGGTCTATACCCCGCTATGAAAGCCGCCAAAATGGATCCCGTCGACGCCCTACGATACGAATAAAAAAAATAAAAATATTTTAAATAAAAAAAAGGATTTTTAGGGTGCTCTATCGAATATAAAAAATAATATAGAATATGTGACCGGGAATAAGCCCTGGCGCAAAAATAAAAAAATATAAAAGGAGGATTTTTAAAATGAAAAGACAGTACAAAGTACTATCGATTTTACTGACCTTGACCTTGGTTTTTGGCTTGCTTTTCTCGTATGTTTTTGCCGCAGATACTACAACCATTACTATTCTCGGAAGTTCAGACCTGCATGGACGAATTTACTCTCATGATTATGCTACTGATGAAGCAGACAGTGATACCGGACTGGCAAAAATCGCAACTTTGATAAAACAGGAAAGGGCGATTGATCCTGATGCGCTTTTAGTTGACTGTGGAGATACCGTTCAGGACAATAGTGCGGACTTATTTAACGATTTGCCCATTCATCCTATGATTGCAGGATTAAATTTCTTAAATTATGATGTATGGACTATCGGAAACCATGAGTTCAACTATGAGAAAGCTTTTTTAGAAAAAAATGTAGCAACTTTTAAAAATTCAGTTTTATCCGCTAATATCTTAAAGACCGATGGAACTTATTTTGTTAAACCTTACGAAATTTTTGAGGTTAATGACGTGCGGGTTGCTATCGTAGGTATGACTCCACCTCACATTACTCAGTGGGAAGCGAGCGCTCCGGAACATTTTGAAGGATTAACTTTTCCCGGCACACTAGAGCAATCTAAAAAAGTTATTGCGGAACTTGAAGGCAAATACGATGTCTTAATTGGAGCATTCCATTTAGGTCCGGAAGGGGATCATGGCTTTGAAGGCTCAAAAACAATCGCTGAAGCCTGTCCGGAGTATTCAGTTATTTTCTGCGGACATGCCCATTCAAAATATAATGAAGTAACAAACGGAGTGCACATAATTGAACCGGGGAAATGGGGATGGGCCTTAGCCAAAGCAGTAATCAAGTTGGAAAAAGTCGATGATAAATGGGAAGTAGCTGAAGTAACTACTGAAAACATTGAAACTAAACCGGTAGATCCTGACCCGGAAGTTTTGGCAGAATTTAAATTTGTACATGATGAATCAATTGCGGATGCCAATATTGTAGTGGGAGATATTACCGCTGATTTTATTGCCTCTCCTGATTATATTACCGGAGAAGCTGAGATAACCACTATGCCTACTTCTCAATTAGAAGATACTTCGGTAATTGATTTAATTAATGAAGTGCAAATGTTTTATACCGAATCAGATGTATCTTCGGCAGCACTCTTTAATTTCGGCTCAAACTTATTAAAAGGACCTTTCAAAAAGAAAGACGTAGCCTTTATTTACAAATATCCCAACACCCTGGTAGGAACAAAGATTAGCGGTGCAAACCTGAAGGAGTATATGGAATGGTCAGCAAGTTATTACAATAGTTGGAAAGAAGGAGATGTTACCATCAGTTTCAATCCTGATATCCGCGGTTATAACTATGACATGTTCTCCGGGATGACTTATGAGGTTAATCTCTCTAAACCAGCAGGAGAACGGGTTGAAAATATACTTGTAAATGGCCTGCCGCTTGTTGATAATAATGTTTATACCCTATCCCTAAATAATTATCGTTTTGGAACATTACTGGGATTAGGATTGGTAACTATGGATGATAGATATTATGACTCCTACGAGATCATACAGGATGCCGGTAGAATTAGGGCAATGATTGTTAAATTTGTCCAGGATGAAAAAGGTGGAGCATTAGCTCCCACGGTTGATAACAACTGGAAGATAACCGGAGTTGACCTTGAATCTCCTTTTAAAGAAGTAATTTTCGATATGGTAAGAAAAGGAGAATTAACTATTCCGACTTCCGAAGATGGTAGAACACTAAACGTAAAAGCACTAAATGTTTTCGAACTCATCGATGAAGGAGTATTGAAAGTTTCTACTTACGTGGTACAAGCAGGAGATAATTTATGGGCGATTGCTGAAAAATATGGTCTTACCTGGGAAGAATTAAATAAGATTAATGACTTAGAAAATCCCAGATTAATTCGCCCAGGCCATACTATCTTAATTCCTGCTCTGCCCTAAATAGTGAAAATTTAGTTTAAATTCAAAAACCCTATCGCCGCTGTAATGGGTGGCGGTAGGGTTTTTGACTAAATGATACAGGGGACGGTTCTTTGTATCAACTTAAAAGCGATTAAGGGGGCGGTTAAAATAAAAGCAAAAAAATTAATAGGTTTTGCTTTGTTGATTATTATACTGTTTTCTTTTGCTACTTTTATTACCTACGCGGAACGGAGTTTTGAAATAACTGATTATCAAGCCCAGGTGAAAATATTAGAAAATGGTGATATTCAAGTAAGCGAAATTTTTGAGTATAGTTTTGCTGGCGATTTTAATGGCATAATAAGGACTATAGGAATTAAAGGGTCAGATGGATTTAAATATTTCAAGGCTTCCGAATATCTCCCCGAAGATAAAGAATTAGAATATACTCAAAGTCTTGCCGCAGATATGGTGACTTATAAAATTTACGATAAGTCCAGTAATGAAAGAAAATCGTTTTTGCTGGAATACCAGTTAGAAAATGTTGCAACTTTATACAATGACACCGCAGAATTTTACTGGAAATTCTTCGATGAATCCAATACTTCCCCCATTGGTCACATTAAAATAGAAATAGAGCTCCCGCCTGCAGAAGTCTCGCCAGAAGAACTAAAAGTATTTGGACACGGCCCATTAGATGGAAAAGTGTCTATCCGGGAGGACGGTAAAATAGTATATGAAGTTGATGGATTATCTCCGAAAGAAATGGTGGAAGCGAGAATCTTATTCCCTACCCGCATAATTCCCAATAGTAGTAAAATAATTAATCAGAATAAATTTGCTGAAATAATGAAAGAGGAATTAGCGTGGGCTAAAAAAGCAGATAGAGAGATGTATTTCAATATTATCGGTTTTTTATTGGCTCTGCTGGTAGTATTATTTAATATATTCCTGGCTATTCGGCTCTACTTTAAATATGATAGAGAACTTAAGCCAGAAGTTGAAATGGATTATTATCGTGAATTACCTCAGGATATTACGCCCGCTGTTTTAAGTAAATTAATGAGTATCCAGGGGGTGGGCAGTAAAGATATCATGGCAACTTTAATGGACTTGGTGCGTAAAAAATATTTAAAGATTGAAGAGATTCCAAAAGGAAGAAAGAAAGATTATAAATTTATATTAATCGAAGAAGGCGATACCACTAATTTAAAAGAACATGAATCATATTTAATCCATTGGCTTTTTTATTCTATCGGTAATGGGGCAAGTGTAACTTTAAAAGAGATAAAAGACTCCGCTAAAACATCAAGAACCCAGAGCAGTTTTCGGCACAATTATAATAAATGGGTGAAAAAAGTCGGAGAGGAATTTAAAAAATATAATTATTTTGGTCAATCAAAAGAAGGGTTGAAGACCGCAGGCAAGGTAGTTTTAATGGAATTTGCCGGAGTATT
>NMQN01000366.1 GCA_003575245.1 Candidatus Atribacteria bacterium 1244-E10-H5-B2
CTTACATCTCCTGCCCGCAACTATATGCTATACACTTTACACTACCCGCTATTTTTTTTATATCATTAAATTTATCAAACATATTCTTTTTATATCCTCTAACTATTGAATAATCTCGCAACTTGTAACTTGCAACCAGTTTTTATTTATTTAATTTCTTTAATTTTTTTTCCGCTTCTTGAGCAAACTCCGATTGAGGGGCAAGTTCAATCACTCGGGAAAGGAATTTTCGGGCTTTTTCTTTTTCCCCTATTTTATCATAAGATAAACCCAAATAATAGGCAACTTCTACATTTTGGGGAGACATCTCTTTCGCTTTTTCCAAATATTCTATAGCTTGGGAGTATTTCTTTTTCTCAAAATGTATATACCCTATCCTAGTGTTAAGGTAAATAATAATTCCTGTATTCCCTGCTGGAGAAGAGCTTGTTGTTAAATCTAAAGCTTTTAAATAATATTCCAAGGCTTTATCGTAATCATTGATAAAGGGGACTATGCTTCTTACTTCATAGATATAGCCTAACCTGAGATAACTATTTAAATCTTCCGGATTATTTTTAATAATTTGTTCATATTGAGGTATGACTTGCTCCGCGAACTTATTAGCCTTTCGGTATAGACTGTAGGCTTTTAAAATATTTTTGTTTTTATATTCTATAATCCCTTTTTGCAAGTAACATTGCCCCAGGTAATAATAACTCTCTATATGTTTTTCGTCCAATTCAATTGATTTTTCAAATTCAATAATAGCTTTATCGTATTTTCCCTTGCTAAAATAAGACATTCCTATTCTAAAGGGAGTCTGAGGTTGGGGTTGGGGTTGAACTTGAGGTTTGGGTTGAGGCTGAACGACAGTTTTATTTTTTTCTTTGATAAACCCGGAAACAGTAATTACTACCCGAGGATTAACCAGGTCATTAGATTCCATATAAATCCATTTAGTGAATCGTCCTATCATATCCAGTGAATTAACGGTAATTTTTAGTTCGCCCTCTTCTCCCGGGTTAAGTTCTCCAGTAGAAATAATGGGGTCAATGCAGGATTCACAGCTAACCTTGGTTCTCTTAATAATTAAAACCTCGTCTCCGATATTTTTAAATTTAAAAATATGAGTAGGGAGTTCATCAGGAGTGATTTCTCCAAAATCCCAGGAATCTTCCGGAAAGTAAATAGAGGGACCCGAGCCAGCCAGGGTAATAGTCGTAGTGCTATACATCGGTAAAGTTTGGACCATAAGAATAAAAAGCAAAGAAAAAGCAATATAAATCATTAAAGTAAATATTCTATTTTTTTTGCCTGCATTATTTTCCATATACCTGTTCGTCATGTCTCCTTCTTTTTCTCTAATTTCTAATCTTTTTGATTATATAATAAAATTCCTCTCTTTGGCAAATCAAAATAGATGGGAATTTCTATAATAATAATAATCCCAATTATAAACTTTGTAAGAAGATAAATTTCCTTCAATAAATCCTATATATGTCGAGGCACAATGATTTACACATTCTTCAATACTATTAAAATTTTGGTCAAAATATAAATCAACGCTTGAATAAGTATAATAGACTCCCATATTATATACTGTAATTACATGACACATATCACTACATCTGTCCAGCACATTAAGACAAAAAAACATTCATAACCGTAAAAATTAGCTATGGCGGAAGCAAAAACCGCATGACCGGCACAATCACCTTCTTTTGATAAGTAAGTTTGGTATGGAGAATGAGGTCCCCATAAAATTTTATAATTAAAATTATCTTCCATGTACTTAACTATTTCTTTGGGACTATCTACGGCATTTACTACATTAACAAATTCGGGATTATCCTGATATAAACCGACTCCCGGTAAGCTTGGAATATATGAATTTTCATCATCAGGATTATAAAAATAATCAGTATACGTATAGTCGATATCTGTATCATAATAATTCTCAGTCGAAAATACTTTTAATACTCCATTAGCAAGTATTTCAATTTTTTGGATGCAGCTCCATTCAGAATATGTCGTCCAGTTTAATTGAAGCGTACCATCAGAAAAATCGGATATTTCAACAACCTGTTCTCCCCAATCATAATCTTCGGGATGTTCTTCATCTCCTTCTGTCCATTCATGAATAACTATCTTATTACCAGAAGAATGAATTTTTACCTTCGATATTCTAGCCGGATTTATGGCAGTCCATTCACCTATAAAATTTTCAGCAACAGAAGGAATTGTATCGTAAACAATATTGCAGCCACATAAAAAAACAATTACAACTATTGATATGAAAATAATTCTACCTTTAATAGTAAATATGTTTTTTAAATTATACATAAAAATAATTTCCCTCCCTCTGGGTAATTTTTCTATGAATGCAAAATACTTAATTATTTGTGAAGTATCCACGTACTACATGTCATATACATGACATAAGTTTCAAAAATCCTTCTTTTTTCGTAAAAATAATAAATATCTTCAATATTCTACGATAGTAAAATCAGAATCAGAAGGATATACTTGAACTTCCTGTGTTATCTCACTATAAACATAGAGTAAAGCAAGTTCTTCCACCCGGGATTTTATATACATATATGCTTCGTGTAAACTTACTTTATTGTCCAGATTGTCATCTGCGGGATATGGGGAACTAAAACTATCGTAACCACAGCCTTCACATAAAGCTGAGGTAAACAAACCATAAGGATCAAAATCACCCGGTGTTTCCGGCTCAAACTCCCAACTTTCTTGAGAATAACGGCAAGCAGTTAATACTTTATATCTATTGGTAGTAAGCAACCCCTTTGATTCGCCGAAAGAGAAGATGTTAATCACATCTTCATTAAAAGAAATCAATTTCTCTTCTAAAGTTTTATTTCCCTCTTCTCTGCCTTTGCCGATAAATCCCCCCGAATAACAGGAATCAAGAAAGACTACTTTAGTACCCGGAATAGCACTTAAGGCGGTTTCTAATTCATTTACACTGATATACGCCTCTAATGGAGAAAAGTAACTCACTTCAACCGGGGAAAGATAAGAAGTATTCTCATGCCTCATCCCGTGACCAGAAAAATAAAAATAGGAAATATCATTGCTGCCTGCATCGGAGAAAGTAGAGGCAATTTCTTGTAAGATATTTGATTTGGTAGCCTGCCCATCTTTTAAATATGCTATAGTGGAAAATTCCGTATTAGATAATCCAAATTTACAATTACCGAGTGTCTGACGCATTCTATCAACATCATAGGGAGGTGCCGGCAAGTCCGTATTATCCCAGGCATCGGGGTAATTTTGATACTCACCAACTCCTACACAGAGAGCCCGGTAGACTATTTTTGCACTTGATGGAGATACTGTAATCATGAAGTCTTGTGTAGCGGTTAATTCTCCATCTGATACCTCTACCGTAACCTCAAAATTTCCGACAGCAGTGGGAGTCCAATTTATTACACCAGTTGTGGGGTCAATATCCATTCCCGCAGGGTTAACAGACAGAGAATAAGTTAGGATATCTCCAGTATCGGGATCAATGGCATCCACATCATAGGTATAAGCTGTTTCCACAAATGTAGCAGTTATTTCCGCAGAGATTATCGTAGGGGCATGATTTATGGGTGGAGCTGTACAGCCAGAAAAAATAACAAGAGTTCCAATAAGTAAAGCTAAGATAGCCAACTTTAATGATTTATGGATATACACAAGAGATCTCCTTGAATTAAATATTTTTACTGTAATAAATTATACTACAAAATTATTAAAAATCCTGCTTTTTTTTCAAAAATATTTTTTCAGAGAAATAGTTGATAGTTTATACCAGCAAAAGAAAGTGTCGAGTATATAGTATCGAGTTAAGAAAGAGAAAGAAAAGATAAAGAACAAATGACAAGTTTTGTGCCAGGCACCAGATTTGTCATAAATGTAAAGTTTTGTGCCTGGCACCAAACTTGTCATTTGTTAAGGTTTTGTAAAAAATAGAAATGTGTTATACTTATAAAAATGTTTAGAGTGCAGGGGTGATGGTTATAAATATATCAATCGAAAAATTTCCGCGGCCTAAGATATTAGACCGTTATATCGTAAAGGAAGTAATAAGTTTTGTGGCTCTGGCTGTTGCTGCCTTAACCATTATGTTAATCATGCAAACTCTCTTTGAGTTAATGGATATGTTAATTAATAAGAGAGTGGCCTGGCCCTATATTGTCAAGTTATTAGCCTATCGCCTTCCGGCATTTTTAGTAGTAACCTTCCCCATCTCTTTATTAGCTTCCAGTGAACTGGCTATTGGCCGTCTATCTACAGACGGTGAAATAACTGCCATGAGAGCGGGGGGGATAAGCCTGCGCCGAATAATGTTTCCTTTTTTAACTGCTGCTTTGGCCATCAGTATTTTGGCTTTTGTGATTAATGATTATATCGTTCCCGAGGCCAACCATATCTCACAAAATATTATCCGTGAAATTGTATTAAAGAAAGGTCCGCCTAACATCAGACGAAACGTCTTTTTCCGTGATGCTGAAAACCGTTATTTCTATATCAATCGATTAGACGAAAAGAATATGATTATGCAGGACATTATGATCTATGAAA
>NMQN01000608.1 GCA_003575245.1 Candidatus Atribacteria bacterium 1244-E10-H5-B2
CAAGTACACAGATTATGCTGAATAAATTTGATTTTAGGAATATGTTTTTACTTCTTCTGCTCCATTTATCACTCTTATGACTGCTTCGGCTAAAGCCTTCATCTCTTCTTCCCCCGGATAAACTACAATAGGAGCTATCCAGCCTGCTCGATCTTTTATCCTGTTTACTAAAATTTCATTATGAGATATTCCACCGGTAAGAATAATTGCTTCAACTTTTCCTTTTAATACTGTAGCCATTGCACCGATTTCTTTGGCAATTTGATAACACATTGCTTCAAAAATAAGCTTGGCATAATTGTCTCCTTGCTCTATTTTCTTTATTGCTTCTCTCGCATCATTGGTACCTAAATAAGAGACAAGTCCGCCTTTATGAGTAATAAGTTTGTATAATTCTTTTTCTGAATGTTTACCAGAATAACATAGATGGATTAGAGCCTTATTAGGGAGAGAACCGGTTCGCTCGGGTGAAAAAGGTCCTCCATCATTAGCATTATTTACATCCACAATTTTTCCTTTTTCAATGGGGGTAATAGATATCCCTCCACCCAAATGGGCTACAATAATATTTAATTCCTCAAGCTTTTTCCCCTGTTCTTTAGCGTAACGGAAAGCATTAGCTCGGATATTTAAAGTATGAAGTAAAGATTTTCTTTCTATCCCTTTTAGCCCGGATATTCGGGCGATATCGGTAAATTCATCAACCGATACGGGATCAGCAATATAAGCAGGGACATCAACTATTTTTGCTATTTCAGAGGCAATAATCCCTCCTAAATTAGAAGCATGTTCTATGGGAGAATTTTTTAAGTCAAAAATAAGCTTATCATTTACCTCATAGGTTCCGGCTTTCAAAGGTTTTAATACACCGCCCCGTCCTATAATTGCTTTTAATGAATCGGTATCTATATTTTTCTTTTTCAACGTATCCAAAATGACCTTTTTTCTGACCGGACCTTGTTCTAACATAGATTTAAATTGGGAAAGTTCTTCTATAGAATGAGAGATGGTTTCCTTAAAAATTTCTTTTCCTTCCTGGTTAAATATTGCTATTTTGGTAGAGGTTGAACCCGGATTAATTACTAAGATATTTTCTTTCATACATTCCTCCTTAATTGGTTAATTGGTTAGTTGGTTAAGGATTTAATCTTAAACCAATTAACTAAATAACTAACTAACCAACTAACTAAATACTAACAACTATTCACTATTCACTAACGACTAATTTATTTTTACAATACCACATAACGGAAAAAAATCCTTCTTTTTCTGAAAAATATTTTAAGAAATTTTTAAGTTAATCAAAATAATAGCGGTTTTCAAAAACAAATTTTAAAGATAACCGTTTGGATGTGAGATAGATAAAGAAGAAAAGAAAAATTATCTGACAAATTCATGATCTTGATTCGAACATTATTCTACAGCTAGAGGGGAGAGAGTTGGGAAATTTTATTAAAATTATTTTACTTCAGTAGTTTCTCCTGATTTAATAAGGGCATACTTGGTTAACGGCGGGGCAATCAATTCATTGATAATGACTGAAGTCAATATGGCACTTATCATTATATTTCCTATGCCTGTACCTGAGAAAACAAGATGTTGTTTGGCTAAAAGAGCTAATCCTACTGTTACTCCTGCTTTGGGGAATAAACCAAATCCCAAATATTTTTTAATCACTGTTGGAGCATGAGAGACAGTAGCTCCTATTCTTGCTCCAATATATTTACCACTACATCTACCGGCAACAATTAATAAACTAAGTATTCCCGCTTCTTTCATAACCCCTAAATCAAAATGTGCGCCTGCTAAAGTAAAGAACATAGCAAAGATTATCTCATCAATTTCGTCAATTACTTCAAAGGCATTTTCATTAGGTCTTATCCTGTTAGTTACCACAAAACCCATAATCATATTTGCTAAAATACTGGAAATATTTAAAATTTTTGCCATGCCTACGCATAATAAAATTATTCCCAAAACAATAACTGATAATCTCTTTTTTGTATCTGCAAAACGGATTAAATAGGTCATTCCAAATCCCAAGACTGTCCCTAATAATATAGCTCCCCCTATATCTAATGCAGGTACCATTATTGCTTTAAGCCAGGAGACATTACTAAGACTGCCGATGGTTAATACTTCTGCAACACTCAACCCCAGAGCATAAGCAATTATGCAAAGAGCATCATCTATGGCAATAACTGCAAGTAGAGTACTGGTTAAAGGGCCGCTTGCTTTATACTCCCGAATTATGGCAATAGTAGCTGCTGGGGCAGTAGCACAGGAAATAGCACCAATCACTATAGCCGGAGGCAGGTAAGTTTGATAAAAATTGGGATTGGGAATGGCAAGCTTAATAATAAAAGGAGTCAGAAAAGCCATTAATGTTGTGACTAATATCCAGGCCCCCATTAATTGTGAGCAAGTAATTACAACAATCTGCTTCCCAAATCTTTTTAATATTCCCAAATTAAGAGAGCCCCCCACTAAATAACCAATAATCCCTAAACTAATTTCCACAATTACACTCAGCTCTCCGTTGGTTAATTCTTTAGGGATAATATTGAATACACTTAAACCCATCCCTATAATAATATATCCGCTAATAGTAGGGAGTTTAAACTTTCTGGCTATAATACCACCAAAGAATCCGATTACTAATAGTAATCCTACTGCTAATATAGAATTCATTTTTTATATCTCATTTCTTTCTTCGATAATTGATAGTTATTTTATAAATCATTCGTTAGTTCTTGGTTAGCTAGTTAGCTGGTTTGTTGGTTAAATAGTTTAGTATTAATTCTTCAATATACTCATTCCTCAACCAGTTAACCAGGTAACCAACTAGCCAGCTAACTAAATACGAGATACGAATTAAAGTTTACGAAGAAAATAAATTACTATACAATAAATTTAAATCTAAACTTTTTTATCAAGCCAGTCTATTAAAAATTTGAAGACTTCTTCTTTTTCCGGTTCATTATGAATTTCATGATAAAAGCCATCCCAAATTTTTAAAGTACAATTTTTAGTTATCTTGCCAGCAAACTCACGGCTTGCTTCAACAGAGGTTAATTTATCATCTCCTCCATGCATAAGTAGAAGGGGAAGGGAGAATTCCGAAGCATGTTCCAACGCCCATTGTCCTGCTTGATAGATACCGTTAAACATCCGGGCTGAGACATGATCATGACCTAAGGGGTCATTTTCATAAGCATAAACTACTTCAAGGTCATGAGAAAGAGCTTTAGTGTCTAAACCGCTTTTCTGGGAAAAAGAAGGCCAGATGTAATTAGTAATTTGGGCTAAAACAATTTTAAAACAAGGGGGCTCAAAGGCTAATCGAAGCCATGGTCCGGTAGTAACTACGCCCTTAAACTCTGGTTTTCGACGGAGTACATAATTTAGTACTAAATTCCCTCCCAAACTATGACCGTAAAGAAAACGTGGTAATTGTGGAAAATGTTTTTCTGCTTCACCAAGTAAAAAATCGATATCGTTAAGTAGGGCTTCATAAGAGGGGCTATGACCTAGCTGACCTTTTGAGCGTCCATGTCCACGCAAATCAAAAGCAAATATTATATACCCTGCTTTAGTTAATCTATCGGCCACATGACCATAACGTCCACTGTGTTCCCCCATACCGTGTACCAAACAAATCACTGCCCGAGGCCGGTCTTCCGGTTGCCAGCTTTGACCGAAGAGCTGTAATCCATCAAAGGTTTTAAATTTAAATTCATCATGTTTCATTTCTTTACCTTTCTTTTACTTTAATTAAACTGCTATAACTGATTACAACCCAAAAAGTAAATAAAATAGTAATGTAGGGGCACGATGCATCGTGCCCACAGAAAAAATTAGGTAATAATATGACGAGGGCGCAATTCATTGTGCCCCTACAACTCAGTTATAACCAACAAACCTGAAATTATTATAAAATTATTTACGATACACTGTGTATACTCTGTTTTAAATATTTTTTAGCTTTTTTGGGGAATAACCATAACTAATAATATTTTTTTATATAATCCTCAACTTCATCTCTGGTTCCTGTAAAAGGACCGGGGTTTTCCATCTTCAATGAAACTAAAGCAGTAGCAAAGAGAAGAGCTTCCTCTATCCCCTTATTTAACCTTTCGGTGATATAAGCGCTGAAACAGGTATCGCCCCGACCGGTTCTACCTGAAAGATTCCTCGGTTTTAAGGGGCAAGTATAATGTTTTTTGCCATTATAAATTAAAACTTCTTTATTGTGAGTGATCATAATTTCCTTTGCTCCCCACCCAAAGAGCATTTCCGCTGCTTTCTTTCTATTTTTTGTTCCGGTCATAATTTCAGCTTCAGCTGCATCAGTTTTTAAATAATCAATATAAGGGAGATATTCCTTCTTTTTTCCCCAATCTTTAAAGACCATCTCTTTATTTTCCCCCACAGTCCTTAAAAATCCTTGAACATCCAGAGCAACTTTCCCTTTATTGCACAGAAACTTTATCATTTCACTATCGAATTCCCCCGAAATGAGACCGGCAAAATGATATATCTGAGGAGTAACATTATTGGGGAT
>NMQN01000485.1 GCA_003575245.1 Candidatus Atribacteria bacterium 1244-E10-H5-B2
CGGGTTATAATTCCCCAGGCGTCCTCGGATCCCCTTCTGTTAACGATTAAGCAGGAAACCCTTTTCTTCCTCATTAGCTTTATGGCATCAGCCACCGTCTCCTTGCCGTCAATAAATATTACATCTTTAGTCATTACATCAGCGGCTTTGGCAAACCTTAAGTCTCTCAATTCTTTTATTACCATTTTATCTCCTCCTTTCTTTCAAGTATGCATTACCTCATTCCACCCAACCTCAGTCACCTTAAAGTGGGTTAGCTCACAGCTCCAACGACCATTGGAATTAATCTAACTTTTTTCTATAATAACCATTTTTTTAATAGTATACTCTTTGGTATATTATAAAAAACAAAGATAAAATTATTTCAGAATATAAACTAATTAAATTATAACAAACTCAGGATAATTATCCAAAATTATCCCTGCCTACTAAAACCTATTTAAGGTACATAAATTTTTCGCATATGTTCTGATTTCTGGATTAAATTTTTTATATAAATAACTTCATCCTCTTCTATTTCCAGAGCTTTAACTATATCCGAAAGTTTCCATCTTTTTTCTAAAGCTAATAAAATTAAATCCATCTTTTCGTAAGAAATTTTTATTACCTCTTCATCATCAGCAAGACCTGGTATAATATCATGTGAAGGAGGTTTATTTAGAATTCTTGCAGGGATACTTAGATATCGAGCGAGTTCTCTTACCTGAGTTTTATATAAGTTCAGAAGAGGCATAATATCAGTGGCGTCATCACAACCATGTTTCACAAAATATCCAATTTTATATTCACTCTTATTGGCTGCCCCTACTACTAACCTATTTTCCCGTTCTCCATAAAGATAGAGTAATATCATTCTTAATCTGTGTTTTGCTCGATAATAGGCATTACCTTTAGCCAGATAAGAGTTAAATTCTTTATCCTTAAAACCTGAAAGACTTTCCAAAAAAGGAATCTTCCCGGTCTTTCTTTCATAAAAACTATATGCTTTTTTAACTAATGCTCCTTTTAATTTCCCTAAAGAAAGAAGTTTATCCAAAGGGAACAGTTTATATACGCCAAGTCCTTCAAGATAAGGCGTGATATCAATCAATTTTGCTTCAATATTTAATTTCCGGGCAAAGCTTAGAGCGTCTTGGATGTGCTCTTTTTTTGAATCTTTCTCCGGCATAATTAAAACTAAGGTTTTCTCGAGACCAAGTGCCCGCACACACAAAGCCACAATAACTGCCGAATCAATACCTCCGCTTAATCCTAATATTGCTCCCTCTCTTTCCAATTTTTCGGTATATTCTCTAATGAAATTCTCCAAAGAAAGGGCTACCTTCTCAGGGTTAATCTTCATTTCGGCCTTCAGTTTTTCTAAAAGGATTTCACTCATTCTTTTTTACTATCCTGTGGAATGTTTTTAAAATTTCTTCTTATGTCTTTAAATTCGACAAAAGATTTAAAAATCCTTCTTTTTGAGAAAAGTCTCACTCAAACCCTTATAAAATAAGGCTTTCCGCCCACATCCAAAATAAGCCATTTTAAGCTGCTTTATACTCCCATTTTAAAAATATGATCACAATCACCTTAGGCCACCTCAAGAAACGCAGCTACGACCATATTTCGCTGAAACCCTTATGTCTTCTACGTTTTAGAGTCTTACCATTTTTTCCTATAAAAACTGATAATCCTCTAATTCTATATATATATTTATCTCTCTTGCTTAGTTAAAAATCAGTTTTTCTGTTCCTCTCTTTTTCCTTTTTTAGAAAATTGGGACCTATCCCCATTAATTTATGATAGTTAGTTATTGAAAAAGTGGAATGTGTTCATATCTATTTAATTTGCTTTTTTTTGGCTTTAACTACCAATGATTTTTTCTTTCCGGATTTTTTTTGAAAGACACCTAAAATAATCTCAGCTTCTTTAAAAGGTACAGTTACGAAGGAAAAATTATTGTACACTTCCACCTGATCAATAGCAGAATTCTTAACCCCTGTATTTTTGATAATAAACTTTACCAGCTTGCTTGGACTTATCTTATCTTTCTTGCCCAATGCCACAAATAGCCTTGTTCTGCCTTCCATCTCTATTCTTCTGTTTTTACCTGACAAATCCTTTATTTCGTTATAGAGGCCGGGGTTAAGTTCATTATCAAAACAGTAACTTAGTAACTTGGCAAGTATCTGAGTCGAGTTATTATCATCAAGAAGTTTTTTGGCCCAATTATAGTATGTATTATCTATCTCTTCGCTGTTAATAGCTGTTATATCTTCGTTTATCTTCTTTTTCTTTGCTTTAACAATATCCTTAACATTTGGTACTCTTGACTTTTTTATATCGGTCTTTGCAATACGCTTAATAAACATCAGCTTATTATATTCGCTCGGTGTAATAAAGGTTATAGCCGTTCCCTGTTTGCCTGCTCTTCCTGTACGACCGATCCTGTTCACATATGATTCGGGGTCATGTGGAAGAGAGTAATTAATTACATGAGTCAGGTTATTAACATCTATACCACGTGCAGCCACATCAGTTGCCACCAGTATATTAATCCTCTTTTTCTTGAACTTGTCCAGGGTCTTTTCTCTTTGTGCCTGTGAAATATCACCGTGAATGGCATCAGCATCATACCCTCTGTCAATAAGATGGCTGACAATACTATCAACATCATTCTTTGTCCTGTAGAAAACCAGCCCGTAAAAATCTTCTTCAATATCAATGATCCTGCACAAGGCTTCAAATTTGTCTCCAGCTTTGACCTCATAATATATCTGTTCCGTGAGACTGGTGGTGAGCTGTTGTTTCTTGACAGTGATAAATTCATAATCCCCCATATATTTACTCGCGAGTGCCTTGATCCTTAACGGCATGGTAGCCGAAAACAGAAGGGTTCTTTTATGGGGATTGGTATGGTTCATTATCTCTTCCATATCCTCAATGAACCCCATATTAAGCATTTCATCAGCCTCATCAAGGATTAGATATTCGACATCCTTGAGATTGAGTGTCTTTCTTTTGATGTGGTCAATAACTCTTCCGGGTGTACCTACAACAATATGCACTCCTTTTTTAAGGCGCCTCAGCTGCTGGTCGATTGATTGCCCTCCGTAGATAGGAATGACCTGTATACCGGAATTGCCCTTAAACGAACTAATCTCCTCGGAAACCTGTATGGCAAGCTCTCTTGTTGGAGTAATGATAAGAGCATGCACGCTTCTCTCACTGGGATTTATCATTTCTATTAAAGGCAGTCCGAAGGCAGCTGTTTTACCTGTACCTGTCTGTGCCTGTGCTATTATATTGATATCGTTTCTCAACATTACGGGGATTGTTAAGGCCTGAATACGAGAGGGTTCTTCAAAACCCTTCTTATAAATAGCATCTAAGATCCTTTGAGAAAGGCCGAGATGCTCAAATTTGATTTTATCTGTCATAATTTTTCTCCTTGAGTTAACCTGTATCAGGGAATGGTGACAAAAAATCGCCCCCTGTCATACTACTTAATAATTCACTGCATTTTTTAAACTTTTTTTCTGTTGATATCGAGAGTTAGAATCCAATAATTTTTTCCTAAGGCGTATATTGGAAGGTGTAATTTCTAATAATTCATCTTCCTGAATATAATCTAATGCTTGCTCTAAGGAAAACTGGCGAGGTTTCTCCAAACGAAGTGCTTCATCCGAACCACTTGCACGCATATTTGTAACATGTTTTTTCTTGGCGACATTCACTTCCATATCTCCCGCTCTTCTATTTTCTCCAATAATCATTCCCTGATAGACTTCTGTCGCCGAATTTACGAATAATGTACCTCTTGCTTGAGCATTATACAGACCGTATGTACTGGTTAGGCCACTCTCAGATACAATCAAGACCCCTCGGGATCGATTGGGGATATGCCCCTTGTAAGGTTGATAATTAAGAAAGAGGTGGTGCATGATGCCTTTACCTTTTGTCCTGGTAAGAAATTCATCTCTGAAACCAATTAAACCTCTTGCCGGAATTTCAAATTCAAGTCGAAGCTGATCATCGGAAAAGTCAATCATGTTAATTAATTTTGCTTTTCTCTTCCCACAAATTTCCATAACTGCCCCCATGGTATCTTTAGGAGCATCACAGGTCATCAGTTCTATTGGTTCGTACCTTTCTCCATCAATATGCCTAAAAATAACCTTGGGTTTGGACACCTGAAATTCATAACCTTCGCGACGCATGTTTTCAATTAAAATAGAAAGATGAAGCTCTCCTCTTCCGGATACGTGGAAACTATCTGTAGATTCGGTTTCTTCCACCTTCAAACTTACATTGGTTTCTATTTCTTTAAATAGCCTTTCTCTTAAATGTCGAGAGGTAATAAATTTACCCTCTTTTCCGGCAAATGGACTATTATTTACAATAAAATCCATAGTCAAAGTTGGTTTATCAATATTGATTTTTGACAAAGCTTCCGGTTTTTCTTTACAGGCAATAGTCTCCCCAATATTAGCATCACTGATTCCGGCTATTGCTACAATTTCTCCTGATTCAGCTTTTTTTACCTCTTTTCTCTTTAAACCTTCAAAAAGATAAA
>NMQN01000497.1 GCA_003575245.1 Candidatus Atribacteria bacterium 1244-E10-H5-B2
AATTACATTATTAGGTGTAGGTTGGTCAGGATCACCTATGCCTAAGTTAATAATATCGACTCCTCTTTTTATGGCTTCTTCTTTTTTTTTATCAATCTCTGCAAATAAGTAAGGGGGAATAGTTTCTATTCTTTGTGCTATTTTCATTAATAAAGTTCCTTTCCATTAAAATTTTAAAAAAATTGTACTATAATATTATCTTATTTTTCAAATCCTGTTTTCTTTACCAATCATTTACTACTAAATAGATTGAATGGATTGAAAGAATAGTAGACATGCGAGCCTGTCCTCGTGAAAACGGGGAACGCCTGTCCTACGGACAGCCAAAAGGTCTGCCCCCCACTATTTTCACTATTCACTAAATATTAAATTAATCACTATCCAGATAACTAAATTTAACCGGTAAACTGGTTAACCGGCAAACTGGCTAACTAAATTTAATTGGTAAATTGGTCAATTGGTTAATTAAATTACCATTTCTCCCTTGAATACTAATTCTGCTGGGCCAATCATATAGACATGTCCATCACCCGCCCATTGGATATCTAAATCCCCAACAGGTAAGTGAATTGTAGCTTTTCGATCGGTCTTTTTATTCAAAACTGCAGCTACTAAAGCCGCACATGCTCCAGTGCCGCAGGCCAAAGTTTCTCCAACTCCTCTTTCCCATACTCTAAAATTTATTTCTTTTCTGTTTAAAATATGAATAAACTCTACATTGGTTTTTTCGGGGAAGAAGGAGTGATTTTCAATTTTTGGGCCAATTTCATCTACTGGTATAGATTGTACATCATCGACAAAAATTATACAATGAGGATTTCCCATGGAGACACAGGTAATTTTAAGAATCTGCTCGGGATTTATCTTCAATGTTTCATCTACTACTATGGGGGTATTTTCTCCTTCCATAGGAATTTCTCTTCTCTTTAATTTAGGAATACCCATATCTACTATAATTCCCGATATTTCTTTATCTTTAAAGATTAATTCAGGAGTTATAGTACCTGCTAAGGTTTCAACTGTAAACTTAATTTTAGAAACTAATTTGTTTTCATAGGCATATTTAGCAAAACACCTGATACCATTTCCACAAATTTGGGCTTCACTGCCATCATAGTTAAAAATTCTCATTCTTAGATCTGCCTTAGATGAGGGCAAGATAAGTATTAGTCCATCCGCACCAATTCCAAAGTTACGATCACAAAGTTTTTTTGCCAGATAAGAAAGAAACGAAGAATCACCCAATGATTTTTTTAGACAATCTATTAAAATAAAATCATTTCCCAACCCATGCATTTTTGCAAAACTTATTTTCATAATGATTATTCTCCTTTTCTAGCGTATAGCGTACAGCGTTTAGCGTATAGTAATTTAGAATCGTATATTGTGTATTGGTTACTCAGTTACCCTGTTCACCGGTTTACCAGTTAGTGTCAATTTAGCAATTCACCGATTGACCAATTGAATTAGTCGTTAGTATATCGTATCGCGTTAAAGAAATTAGGATTTAGGTGTAGGGGCACAATGAATTGTGCCCTTCCTGTTTTATTGTATTTTGATTACCTTTGGGCACGATGCATCGTGCCCCTACATATTATATATTACTATTTTCTCAACGAGATACGAGATACGAATTTGCAGCCAGGTAACTCTTTTCTTGTTACTTATTACTCATTACTGTTTTTTTATATCTTCAACACATCTTTCATTTCGTAAAAGCCGGCTGGTTTGTTTTCCATAAATTTTATAGCTTGAATAGTACCATAAGCAAAGGTATCACGGCTGTGAGCTTTGTGGGTCAGTTCTAATCTTTCACCCAAGGTAGTGAACATTACTGTATGTTCACCGGTGATATCTCCACTCCGAATCGAATGGATACCAATCTCTCCCTTTCTCCTTTCTCCAATTATTCCTTCTCTGCCATAGATTACCACTTCATCCAGATTTACTCCCTTAGCTTTCGCAATTTCTTGAGCTAATTTTTTAGCCGTGCCGCTGGGGGCATCTTTTTTAAAACGATGATGTGCCTCCACAATTTCTATATCGTAATCATCGCCCAAAGCAGCAGTAGTTTCAACAGCAAGTTTAAATAGTAAATTTACTCCCAAAGACATATTTGGAGAGAGAAGAAAAGGAATGCCTTGAGCTAATTTATTAATTCTTTCGATTTCTTCCGGGGAGAATCCGGTAGTTCCCATAATCATAGCTTTTTTATATTTAGAAACTATTTCCAAATGTTGCAGAGATACTTTGGGATTAGTGAATTCAACTATCTGGTCTGCCTTTTGAATTATCTCTTCCAAATTATCTATAATAATTACTCCAGTTTTTCCCAAACCTACCGACATCCCCCAATCTTTTTCTATTTCGGGATGAGAAGGGGATTCAATTATCCCTATTAATCCCATATTTTTATTTTGATAAATTAATTGCGCAACTTTTGAGCCCATCTTTCCACAGCCACCACAAACAATAACTTTTACCATTTGTTATCCCTCCAGTAAACCAAATTTTATTAAATCCGCTTTTAATTTTGCCAGATTATTTTCGCTCATAGGAGCCAGAGGTAATCGTAAATCACCGGAAGGTAATCCCATTAATCGGGCACTGGTCTTAACCGGGATAGGATTGGTTTCGTAAAACATAGCATTACTTAAGGGATAAACTTTAGATAGGAAAATTTCTTTAGCTTCCTGATAATTTCCTTCTTCGAATTCTCTAACCATATCGGAAACATCCCGAGGGATAATATTGGCTACTACCGAGATTACTCCTTTTCCTCCTATGGATAGCACAGGAAGTAACAATTTATCATCTCCGGAAAGAAGGGTTATCTTGTCTCCGCATAATTCAACTATCTGAGTCATCTGATCCAGATTTCCACTTGCTTCTTTTACCGCCACAATATTTTTTAATTCTGCTAATTCCGCAAGAGTTTCAGGTAGTAAATTTACTCCGGTTCGGGAAGGGACATTATAGACTACAATTGGAATATCTACTTCTTCTGCTAATTTTTTATAATGTATATACAATCCCTTTTGAGTAGGTTTATTGTAATAAGGGACAACTACAAGTGCTCCATCAGCACCTGCTTCTTTTGCGTGAGAAGTTAAGTCGAAAGCTTCTCGGGTACTGTTTGATCCGGTACCGGCAATGACTGGAACTCTTCCTGATACTGCTTCTATGGTTATATCAATTACTTTTTTGTGTTCTTCATGTGAGAGGGTAGGCGATTCTCCGGTGGTTCCACAGGGGACGATCCCGTTTGTTCCATTTTTAATATGGAACTCTACCAATTCTTTTATTCCTTTTTCATCAATTTTATCACTTTCTGTAAATGGGGTAATCATAGCTACCAAAGATCCTTTAAACATTTTTATTCCTCCTTTTTTTATTTGGTCGTTAGTTAAATTAGTCGTTAGTCGTTAGTGAATAGTCGTTAGCATAAAACGGGTTTACAGTTTTCAGCGTGCAGCTAAAAATTTAAAACTTTTTCTTAGCTTTGAGTTATAGTTTTGCGCTTTGCGCTTTTAACTTTACACTTTATACAATACGCCCCTACTTTTCACAACTCGCAATCTATAATAATTATCTTGATATTTAGATAATTAATTAATCCGCTATTAATTCTTTAACCGGGTAACCGGTAAACTGGTTAACTGTCTAACTATTCTTATGCTACACTCTACGCACTCTGCACTTTCTTTGCTTATTACTTATTACACATTACCAATTACTCTTTACTGTTTTCTTCACGAGATACGAGATACTAGATACTAGATACGAATTTGGCTCGTGCCAAATTCAATTAGTTACCTTGATTCCTGCCTCTTCCAATGATTTATTTATTATTTTGTAGGCAAATTCTCTATCTTTCCATTCAAAAAAGATTAAAATATCTGTTTTGATAGTAGTCATTTCAATTATATTTATATTATTTTCAGCCAGGGGACGGGTAATTCTTTCAATAATACCAGGTGTTTCTATAAAATCCCTGCTTCTGGCAATGATTAAAGCAATATTATTTTTTAAAGTAACTGACTTTAGTCTTTCATCTTCAATTACAGTAGGATGAATCAAATCATAAGATTGCTGGGCATAATTCTCCATAACATAGATTCCGATATGTTTTGTCCCGATGGAAACTCCGTATAAGCTAATATGATTATCGGAAATAGGAGCAATTACCTTTTTTAATAGTCCTGGAGTATTAAAAATTTTAGTTCCCAGAATAGTTAGCATAGTCAGTTTTTCTTTGAAAAGAGTTAATTTACTTTTAAAAGCCCCTATTATCTCTGTTCCTTCTGCAGATAAATTTCCGTTTTGAAAGTGAATGATTTTTGCTTTCATCTTATCCGTTTTGTATTTTAAGGCCTGTGGATGTAAAACTTTTGCTCCACCTTCAGCAAGGACTCCCATCTCTTCCACACTTATTTCCTTTAAAGTTACGGGTTCTTTTATTATTCGGGGATCAGCACTTAATACTCCCACTGCATCAGTTACGATTATTACTTCATCGGCTTCTAAAAAGTTTCCCAGGGCAAAAGCGGTGATATC
>NMQN01000797.1 GCA_003575245.1 Candidatus Atribacteria bacterium 1244-E10-H5-B2
TTTAGAGTTTTCAGATCGGATCCCATTATCCCCTTCGGCATATTATCTATCACCTTCCTTTTTTAAATTTTTAAAGCCGGTTGAAAAGGCCTATCTAATCTATCGTGTTTAATCATATTTTCCTTTGCCGGCAACAGCCTCAGATTCTCCAAAGCCCAGCACCTTTTAAAATCGGTATGATCAGGACAGTTAAAGTTAAATGCAGAGATAGGGATAATATGATCTATATGAAGTTTACCCTGTAAAAAATCTCGCCAGGCATAGCCTTTAGGCATAGTATTTTTTAGCCTATCTACCAGGTCATTTAAGGTATAGCCTACGAGGGATTCCCACTTTCTACTATTTGCCTTTCCTTTTAGAGAATCCCCGATCCTTCTCCTCATTCTTATATTAAGATTAAATTTCAAATCTGTTCTGCGCCTATCCCTTTCGTATTCTCTACAATATTCTAAATGTTCTTTTTTATGGTCTCGGTAGCGTTCCTTATTTTTCTTTTTGACATATTTTTTATTTTTTTTATCCCATTCTCTGTTCTTTTTTCTTTTATATTCTGAATATTTCTCTTTGTTTTTTTCTCGCCACCTTCTATTACTTTCCTTATACTGCTCCTTATGCTCCTGGTAATATTTTTTGGCTTCTATATTCCGATTCTTATTTCCGTATTGTTTTAAACATTTCTCGAGAAATTTTAAGCCCTTCAAATATTTAGATCGTTCCCTCTCTGTCAGGTTTTCCTCTTTCAATTCATACTTATAAAAAATTTGAGTTTCTTTTAAGGTTTCTAAATTTATCTTCATTTCAGGCTTTCTCTATTTTATTTTTCACCATCTAAAAAAGCCCATAAATTCCTTTTATTTACATACCAATTTTTACCGATCTTATGACCTTTAATTTTTCCCTTTCTGAAATATTCGCATATAGTCAACGATGTTAGGTGAAGTATAGAAGTGAGTTCCTTTACTGAATATAGCTTTTTTTTATCTACTTTTATAACCACAATTTTAAACCCCCTGTTATTTTTCTTTAATATTACCATACTAAAGCATTATATTGCAATATTATTTTATAGAATAAAATTGAATACCATAATTACTTTACATAATATAATTTATCGGACGTTGAAACATTATAACCATTATAAACAAAGGCTTTTAGGCAATTTACAAGGGTAAAATAATGACATATAAAAATTATTGACTATTGTTAATAACGCTTTTATATATTTTTTGTTATGTTTTGTGATACTCATAAAATAATGTAGCCCTTGATATATTACTGACACATTTTGACAGAATTTTCTTATCCGGATAAAAAAAAGAGGGTATTTCTACCCCCTGAATTTCCTAATATATCCTAATATAATTTTTCTTATTATTCTTAATAGAAGCCCTAACCTATAAGCCTTTCAGCTACCAGCTAACTTTCTTATTTTGTAAGAAATTCTTAACCTAAAAATGTAACCTTTTATTACATTCCCTACCCCCTGAATTTAGCCATAGCTTTAATCCCCCTTCCTATTAGTTATCATTCCTTGATAATATTAGCAAGTAGAATAATAACCTATTAACTGGAACTTAAGAAAGACAACCTTCTTATCTATTTCTTACTTCTAAAAACTTGCCAAAACTTGCCTTTTTATCTATCCTATATCGCGCGTGCGTAAGGATGGTATTAAAATTACCAGGAGCATTTTTTCATTCTAGGTGAGTTCATTTATTTTGCCTATGGTTTCTTTAAATTTTCTTAGTAAACAATTAAATTCTTTTCTGGAGGTTATGGCATCTTTTGTATATCTTCCATGTTTAAGATGAACTTGTCTTATTCTTTCTATCCCTTCCGGAGTCTTAGGCCCCGTGCTCTTTCCCCCATGTAGTCTACATCTACCATTTTTCATAGCGGGGGCTTGGCATAATGTCCCTTTTCGGGTCTTAGCCCCACATCGGGGAGCTTTCATAAAGTCACCTGGCGGGTTATTATTTTTGAGCCACCCTCTCCGCTTTTCCTGGGGTTTAGCCTTATCTTCTATCTTTATCCCCTCCCCCCGTTTGCCTGCCTTCTACATGCCCTACTATTGCTTTCCCTCCGCCATAGACATGGACATGTTCTACTGTTACCTTTTGTTCCACTGTCTTACCTCTGTATTTACTTAGAGCTTCTATCTGCTTTAAGAATATGTTCATGAGTTTGTAAGCCCTATTAGTATTATCGTTTATTGCCTCTGTTGTTTGCTCTGGTAGCATAGCCCGCTTCATATATTCCATAATGAGGTTATGAGCCCCTACCATTTGGGTTACCAAAACCCCCTCCATCTCGTCTCCTGGGTTAAGCCCGTGCATAAAAGCAGCAACAAAGTTAGCTTTCTTTTCATTTTCCCCTATAAATAGGGTGCCTGTGGCCTGGTATAGCATAGTGGAAAAAAAGTCGGTATCTGAGGATCCTATAGTCTCCATCATTTGGGGAGCTATTTTAAAAGCAATCTCTTTTTTTAGTACTATTTCATTCTCTCTTTTCCCTTTTTCAAACTTTAGTGGTCCTACTCTTTTTTCCTTTCTCTTTCTCCACCTATCAAAAGCTTCTAATTCTAATTTATTAAGCTCTTTTTTATCGGTCTTTTGGGGAGAGGTTATATTTACCTTAGATTTTTTCTTGGTTTTGGTAGTCATATTTTACCTCCGTTTTATCCTATTATTACAATTTAAACTATCTTCTCATATTCCTGGTTAACCATCAAGTTAAGCATAAATCAATCACTCGGAGCGGTCCTATTCCACGAATCATTTATAAAGTTTAAGACGTAATTTCTCTTTTTCTTTTCTACTTTATTTTCATTTTATCCTAAATCATTCTCCTTTATGCCAGTGATAGCCGGGTCTTTTGGTCTTCATAGATTTCGATTCCCTTGATATGAAGTGAATACCACTTTGTTAAGGCCCTCCTAAATTCTTCAAGTGTGACCCCCCCTTCAAGCCCTGCTTCCCAAATTTCATTAAGCTTATCTTCTGCCTGATCGGTCTGCTCATAAAGGCTCCTATTGTGCTCTCTGATATATTCAATAGTGCCTGCCCTATATCTTCTACTGATCCCATCTAAAGCTTTTTTGAATAGGACCTCGAAGGGGTCTTCATTTTTAAAGGGAAGATCCCCCTGGTTAAGATCTTTCTCTAACTGTGCTAGCATATTCACGACCTCCTCCTGTAAACTTCAAGAGCTATGCTCCATTATGTCCTCCCATATCAGGATAGTTTATTAGGATTTATCTCTGTCTTATATCCCTTTTCTTAATTTCGCTTTTAAACATTCTTCCATGTCTTTAAAAATCTCTGATCTCGATTCTTTAGTAGGCACGGACATCGCTTTTTTATAGATAGATATTTTTCTTTTAAGAAAAAGATCTCTCCACCAATTATTAAGATAGTCCTCACCTTTCAATTCCTCTTCGGGGACATCTTTAGAAGTCCTATCGTTCTCATACACTTCAAAAATAAGTTGCTTATTCCTAAGAGTAAATAGTTCCCACCAGCAATCATATCTCGCCCCCTGTATTTTTCTTCTTCTCTTTTGATCACCTGGTATCAGATTGGACCTCTGCATTTTTCGTGCCTCTTCGGTATTGCCAGTATAAGATTCTGCACTTCGTTTCTTAACCATAACTTTTACACCTCACTTGTTAATTTATTGTTATTTACAAGTAACCTTTCTTTTTGTCTCGTTTCTGTTCTCCTAATTCTCGAAGGCTTTCTTGCCTTTAAAATAGTTACTTTCTCCTCCCTTTCTTCTCGTCTATTCTCTCTACTAAATTCTTTTGCCTTTTCTTTAAATTCTGCCCTCATAATCATTATGTCAGACTCTAATCTTCCTAAACACTTTTGCATTTCGTCCCAGCTATGTTTACCTTCGTTAAGTCTGTATTGAGGAGCAAATCCATTTTCGTCATATAACTTTACAGGACGTATACGTATATCCATACCTTCATCACATTCTTTATATTCTGGATAGATAATTTTATATTTCTTCTTACTCATTTCATTACCTCCTTCATATTGGTAATATTACCAATTTTTTTTCAAAATCAGTTTTTTTTACTGAATTTAATAAAAATCTCTATAACCCTTATATACAAAGCGTTTTAGCATATTTAGCTAATTTTATTAATTCCAAAAAAGGACACGAAGGACATCATATTGCCATTTTCAGTATAGACTTCTATATTTCACCATACGCGGGGGGTATAGTAAAAACACTGATAATCTGTCCTATCTGTCCTTTTTTAATCATCCCCATATGGCAATTTCTCCTCTTCACCTTTTAGATTAATACCGCCCCAGCCTCTATCTCTATCTGTTCCAATCCTCAAAGCCTTATAGCCTCTCTCTTCCAATCGCCTGCCGAATGTCCCTTTATTTACAGGCTTTTCCTTATTCTCTTCGCACCAATCTTTATAAGCTCCGTATAGCCTTTTAGTAGTAGCCTGGGCTAAGCGGTTTTCAATACAGCTATCCTCTATAAATTCAGCCATTATGTCCATCTGATCCTTATACTGGGC
>NMQN01000133.1 GCA_003575245.1 Candidatus Atribacteria bacterium 1244-E10-H5-B2
CTAAAAGATAACTCCCAAAAAAAGACTTGGAAGCTCTCCAGTTAAAGAAGGAAGTAAAGTTCGTTAACTTATATCCAAATCTCCTTAAGATTAAGCGAGCTACCCAGTAATTTAAAATAGTATCAAAAATTGAAGCAAGAATAATCATTCCCGGGAATGCTATTCTAACAATACTAATGGTTTGAGTTAGGGAATCTTTCAGGGAAGCTAATTGTTCCGGAGATAGTCCCATATTGCTATAAAAATTCAAAGATTGAGTTATAATTTTATCTATTTCTTCTATGTCAAATAATACGGTGTTGAGATCTAAAACCCAAAAACCGATTAAAAGGATTAAACCTTTAGAAACAAGAGAAGCTATGCTTCCAATGATAATAATATCGGTTAAAGATAATCCTTTTTTTATGCCAAAACCTAAAGTTAGCCCCAATATTCCGAAACCTAATAGGACCATAAGCCCTTGCAGTGGACCAGCTAAAATAGTTACCAAAATCCCTGATATAAAAGTTGAGATAGTAGCAAACTTTATGCTATGGCGTAAACATAAAATTATAATCGGGAGAGGGCACAAAAAACTTACCAGTGTACCTAATAAAGGAATGTAAATACTAATAATAAATAAAACGGCAGTAATTGCGGCTAAAAATGCACCCTCAACTATTGATTTAGTTGGAATTTGTTCAGTCAATAAAAACCTCTTAAACTAAAAATTATTTTCGTATATAGTATTTCGTAAAGAAAATAGAAATCAGGAGCCAGTAGTCAGAATCCAGAATATCAACCGGCGTATAACGTTCAGGTTTTAACGATATACGCAATACCATAACTATATACTAAATACTAATCTATTTCGCCACATAAGGGAGAAGCCCTATTTCTCTTGCTCTTTTTATAGATATAGCCAGTGTACGTTGGTGTCTTGCGCAGTTTCCGGTTGCTCTACGAGGCAGCATTTTACCTTGTTCAGTAATAAATTTTCTTAATAAATCTACATCTTTATAATCGGCTACTATTTTTTCTTTGCAAAAAAGACAAACTTTCCTTTGTGGTCTTCTAAAAAAACCATATCGTGCCATTAATTTATATTTTTCCTCCTTCTTTATAATCTACCTTCTCTTTTTGCTATTTCTTTAAATACATTGAATAACTAACTTTATTTTGAATTTTTTTCTACATGTTGTAAAGTTAATAAATATCTGATAACTTTCTCTTCTAATTTTACAACTCTTTCAAATTCGGGAATAATTTTTTCATCCGCATTAAAATTTAAGACCACATAAATCGCCTCTGTGAAATCCTTAATTTCGTAAGCTAACTTTCTTTTACCCCATTTATCTGTCTTGGTTATTTCTCCCTTTGCATCGGTAATAAGCTTTTTTAATTTATTCAATAAGGAATCTAACTCTTTGTCTTCTAATTGAGGATTTATAGCAAGCATTACTTCATAACTTCTCATCTGTTACCACCTCCTTTCGGTTTAATCAGCCCCTGAAAGATTTTCCAGGAGCAAGGAAATTAGAAATATAAAATGATTTATATTATATCATAGATATTTTCGATATCAAGCTTAAATTCGTATCTCGTATCTCGTGAATCGTATCTCGCAAAGATAAAAGATAATAGAAATTGAGAATCAGAATAAATTCGTATTGCGTATTGTAAAAAGAGACAAAGAGAAGGAAAAAGTTTAGGAAACAAAATTAAAAAATATCATTTTTTTCTTAATCTCTGGGGATAATTTCTTTAATTTTCTTCTCCAATTTTACCCGAGGAACTAACACTTTTCTGCCACAACAAAGACATTTTAAGCCAATATCAATACCGGTCCTGGTAATTTCCCAATGGAAACCTCCACAAGGATGTTTCTTCTTTAATCTAATAATATCTCCCATCCCTAATTTTAATGGCATGTTATTGTATCCTTATTTACCAATTCACCAATTATCCAATTATATCAGTCGGCCGGTCTACCAGTCACCCAGTCTACCAGTCAATAAATAATTTACCGATTCGTCAATTGACTAATTGATTAGTCGTTAGTGAATAGTCGTTAGTATATAATATAGCGTGGAGCGTACAGCGTTTAGCGTATAGGATAAATCAATAAACTAAAAAGGCAAAGCGAAAAGTGAAAAACTATAATTATTATTTAAGAATTCAGAAACCAGCAGTCAGAAGTCAGAAGAACATACAACCAAAATATACTCTCATAACTTAAAACAATTCTGAATCCTGGATTCTGGCTCCTGACTTCTATTTTCTTAACGAGATACGTGATACGAATTGCTATTCATTATCGACTAACCTAATTCTTGTAATAAAGAGCTATATTCCTTTTTATTCTTTTCTTTTAAGGGGCCGACAATAGATAAATTTATTTTATCTTTGCTGAAAATGCTTTGAGCTATTTTTTGAACATCTTTCACTTTTACTTCTTCAATTTTTTCTTTTATTTCGTCAAAAGTTGAAGGTCTACCATGTAAAAGTATCCTATTCCCCAACCAAAATGCCCTGCTTAAAGTACTTTCCAAACTTAAAGATAGTGCACCTTTATACATTTCTTTTGCTTTTTTTAATTCATCTTCTTTTAAATTATCGTCTTTTATTTTATTAAGCTCCTCTAAAATTGTCTGGATAGTTTCCCTCAGTTTACTTGCATCGATACCGGCATAGATATTAAAAGAACTGATATCGTTAAAATACTGAATAAATGAATGGACATCATAAGCTAAACTTTTTTTAACTCTTATTTCTTGAAAAAGCCGAGAACTTAATCCCGAGCCCAATACTATATCTAATAAATCCGCGGAGTATTTACCAGGATCTAGCCGAGAAATTCCGGGAAAACCAAAAGAAAGATGAGTCTGGTTGCTCTTTTTAAATTTTATTCCTATTTGAGTATTTTTCTGATTATCCTTTGCGGGTAAATAATTATTAACTTCACCTTTTTTCATTGTTTTAAAATATTTCTCGACCTGCAGAATTACTTTTTTTATCTTAATATTGCCTGCAACACTTATTACTAAGTTATTTGGACAATAAAATTTATTTATATATGATAAGAGGTCTTCTCTTTGAATATTGATTACACTCTTTTCATCTCCAAGAACAGACCTCCCCAGAGGATGATTTTTCCACATTATCCTATCAAGTAAGATTTCTACTAATTCTTCTGGAATATCCTGATATTTTTTAATTTCCTCGATAATTACATTTTTTTCCTTATGAAGGTCTTCTTCTCTCATTAATGAATTTAATATTATGTCGGCTAGCACATCAAAAGCAGTTTTAAATTGTTCCTGAGGAACTTTAGCATATAGATAAGTTGTCTCTTTAGAGGTAGAAGCGTTTATTTCTCCGCCAATACCTTCTATGACCTGAGATATTTCTAAAGTACTCTTCCTCTTGTTAGTTCCTTTAAATAATATGTGTTCGATGATGTGAGAAATTCCTTGATGTTTTTGTACTTCGTACCTTGACCCAGCTCCTATTCCGAAAACGATAGCTACAGATTTCATGTGGGGCATTTCTTCTACTACGATTCTTAAACCATTGGCTAATTTTATTACTTTGTAAATGATAATTCCTCCTCTTAAATTAGTCGTTAGTGAATAGTGAATAGTCGTTAGTGTAAATACAAGATAAATTAGTTAGCTGGTTAGTTGGTTACCTAGTTAATTAGTTAAAAAACAAATCAAGATTAAATAATCGAGTGTGTGATTAGCGTATAGCGTTTATGCTAAATCAATAAGTTAAAAGCGAAAAACCATAATTCAAAACTCATAATTAGTCGTTAGTGAATAGTCGTTAGTATTAAATACGGGTTTTCAGTTGACGGTTTTCAGTTTGCTGTAAAGGCCTTTTTAAACTTGTAACTCGAAACTTGCAACTTGTAACCTGTATTTTAACTGGTAAACTGGCTAACCGAGTAACTGGATAACTGATATCCTATCCGCTACATGCTCTTCCTCTAACTTCTACTCGGTTTTTTTCACTACAAATACTTCTTCTAATTTAGTAAAATCCACTTCTGGCTTTATTATTACTTTTTGAAATAAATCATGGCTTTCCTTTTTTATTCCCACTATCTTACCAATAATAATTCCCTTGGGGAAAATGCTTCCTAATCCGGAAGTGATCACCACATCATTTATTTTTACATCAGCATCGTTGGAAAGATATTCCATATAGCAATAATTGCTTTCGCTTCCCTTCACTACTCCTATATCTCTTGATCTCTGAATCATGCCTCCCACAGCACTTCTTTGATCCAATATTAATAATATTTTTGCTGTTCGGGAATCGACACTAACTACCCTGCCTACCAATCCGCGATGAGTTGCTACCGCCATATTTTTCTTTACTCCATCAGTTATTCCCTTATCAATAATTATACTATTAAACCAATTTCCTGGTTCTCGGCTGATTACCAAAGAGGGAATCATTTCATAAGAAAAAGATTCTTTAAGTTCTAACAGCTTTTTCAACCTATCATAGGCTATCAATTTTTCTTTTAATATAGCGTTTTCCTGAT
>NMQN01000258.1 GCA_003575245.1 Candidatus Atribacteria bacterium 1244-E10-H5-B2
AATGAAATTCTCCAAAGAAAGGGCTACCTTCTCGGGTTCAATCTTCATTTCGGCCTTCAGTTTTTCTAAAAGGATTTCACTCATTCTTTTTTACTATCCTGTAGAATGTTTTTAAAATTTCTTCTTATGTCTTTAAATTCGACAAAAGATTTAAAAATCCTTCTTTTTGAGAAAAAGTTTTTATTGTATCGATCTATGGCTTTAGACAATAAAGAAGTGTAGTGGCGTATGGCAATACGCCCGTTTAAGCTCTACACCCTTACTTGACCCCTTATAAAATAAGGCTTTCAGAAAAAAACCACTGTATACGCCTTTAAACGCATAGTTTTAAAAAATAGGTACTTTACCCCTCAAAAATCGCACTTTTTTGACTAAAATTTCACTCTTTTAAAAACTGAAAGTGGCTATTTATAAAGGTTCCCCGATTTGAAGAAGACAAAAATAGGCCAAAAATGGGGATTGTAATTGCCAATTTTTCGAAAATTGAGGCGCGTCTAAAGGCACTCTACGTGCGTTAAAAGGGCATTCCTGAAGGGGGTCTGAAACCCTTGTAAATAAAGGGTTTTAGAGAGCAATAATTTCATATTACATATAAAGTAGCCTGTCCCTCTTTTATATATATCTATACTCATATAGGAACTTACTGCTTTTCCTAAAACAAGCCTCATATTCCATATATTATTCTATTTAGCATAATTTTATATAAAATATAAAAACCCTGAAATTTTACGTATACGAACTTATTTATTTCTTTAGTATTATGTTGTCAAAAGAACCATACCCTTGACATTTTACACCAGTAACATCCTCCAACGTAAAAGCTTTGGCCTTGGCAAGAACATTCTCTCCCGAAACAAGAACTCTGTCGGTGAATGTCCCCCCAAACATCAAATTCTACCCTGTAATTACTCTCCATATAATTCTCTTCATAAGTGAATCTCGGAACTCTTTCTCTCCGTCGCTATATATCCGCTTTGGATTTTTCTTCTTGTCTCCTCGTTTCGGGGAAAATCCCTTGATATCTACAAACTCGTTATTAATACTTACCTGATACTATCAAGATAAAATATCAAAACCACAACCCCTTCATCCCAGGATATTGAGTAGATAGTTTCCATTCCTTGATCTCAGAGATTGGTGGAGACTTATAGTCACAGATCTTACTATGCCCCCAGCCAAAGTTCTTGCGAAGTTCAACCATAAACTCGGCATATTTAAGCGGAGCCAGGATAGCATCTATCACAGGAATTTTAAGTTCCTCCTGAAGCTCTTTATAAAAACCAAATTCCATGGTACAGCCAAGTATAATTACCTCAGCAAGTTTTTCATGAACTGCTCGCTCTGCCGCTTTATGTATTCGCCGCATGGTTTTCGTCTTATCCTTTTGAAAATCATATACCCCCAAACCGACTGACTCAAATGATGCCAAACGACTAATAAGACCGTACTTAACAACATTTTCATACATTTTGGGAATCCACTTATCGCGCCCGACGATAATTGAAAACCGGTGCCCTAACCCAGCAGCAATCAACATGCTTGCCTCGGCGGGAGCAGCAACTACAATTCGATCAGTAATCTCCCTTGCTTCCCGAAGACCCGGGTCATAAAAACATCCAATTATTGCAGCATCATAGCCCTCTTTTTCTGCTCTTTTAACCTGATTTAAGGTATCGCCGAGGATCAAAGCCTCATAGTAGTGGTATTCAAGATGCATTGGTCCTCGTTTGAGAGAAATTACATCTACCTGTGTATCCGCTCGCTTTGCACTATTAACAAACTCTGCAATAGGCCGATTGAAGGCGGCCACCTCACTTATTGGATTAATCCAAAGAATATGGATTGCCATTCTCTTCACCCCTTCATTAATTGTAACAAGTTATTTTTCTTAAAAGAATTTAGATAACCTTCTTTTTTTAATTCTCTATCTTTCATTATGGCTTCTGAATTCTGGATTCTTAAATAATGGGAGTTAGATTAATATTTCAGTATAACCTTAACAATATTTTCAAATCGCCGAATATTGGTTCAATATTTAAAATTAAATTGAACAAAAGATTTTCGTAAACTCGAGTCTTAAATAAGTTTTTATTACTCTTTTTTAATTAATATTTGTTTTCTAATTTGTATTGTTTTAAATTTTGGATTTTGTCCATTTGATATTTTTTAGAATTTTATTGTAAAGGGGAAACTTTTTTCTTCTTGCCTTAGAGAAAATTCATCTGCTTAAACCTATTTTGCCGATAACCTCTATTTTGTATAAAGATGGCATCTAACAGTATGTTCCCCGCTTACTTCTACCATAATCGGGTCCTCACAAGAGCAGACGTCCATTTTCTTAGGGCAGCGCAAATGAAAACTACAGCCGGGAGGAACATCTACGGGACTTGGAATCTCTCCTGTAGACATTATCTTCTTGGGTTTAAGTGCTTCTTCTTCGTCGGAAATTACTGGGATAGAAGAGAGCAGCATTTGTGTATAAGGATGAAGTGGATTCTTAAAAAACTCGGAGGATGGTGCGATCTCGCAGATTTTTCCAAGATACATAATACCAATTCGGGAAGCTACATTCCTCATCAAACTCAAATCGTGAGTAATAAAGAGATATGATAACTTGAATTTCTTTTGAAATTGAGTCAACATATTAATAATCTTCGCCTGTACTGATACATCAAGAGCTGATGTAGGTTCATCCAACAGAACAAGGGAAGGATTTGTGGCTAAAGCCCTGGCAATCGCCACCATCTGTTTTTCTCCACCTCCAATCATCGACGGGTATTTGTACATATAATCCACTGGTAGTTGAACCATTTCAAGGAGCTCTTTAATTTTATCAATACAATCCTTGTGATTTTTACTAATATTATGCACTTTAAGTGGCAGTTCCAGGATTTGCTTAATACTCCTTGTAGGATTCAAAGAAGTACCGGGGTCTTGAAAAACAATCTGTATCTCCTTTTTCAGTGTATGAGGACGATTTTTGCTCTCTCGGCTAATATCCTCTCTCCGATATATAATCTTTCCTTCGGTAGGTCTATACATTCCAACTACCATATAGGCTACTGTGCTCTTTCCTGAGCCAGATTCACCTACAAGACCAAATGTCTCACCCTTTTCTATAAAAAAACTAATCCCATCTACTGCTTTAACAATTCCCTGATGAGTAACAAAATACTTCTTAAGCTGTCCTATAGTTAATATTATGTTTGACAATGTAATCACCTATAATTCTGAAATAGAAAGCATGCAACTTCGTGATTCTCACCAACCTTAAAAAAGGGCGGCTTTTTATCCTTGCATATGGGCATTGCCTGCTTACATCTTGGATGAAACCGACAACCTGTTGGTGGACTGATATATTCAGGGATACGACCATCAATTCCTTCTCCTATCCCCCCGCCAGTTAGTCTGGGAGTAGCGGTCAATAGTCCCTGAGAATATGGGTGCAATGGATGAGTAAAAAGATCCTTTGTCTTCGCCACCTCTACCATAGAGCCGGCGTACATAACATAGACTCTATCTGTCATACTTCTAACTGTTCCTAAGGCATGGCTAATTAAAATAATCGATGTATTCCGTTTCTCTACCAATTCTTTTAATAATCGCAGGATCTGGTCTTTTATTGTTACATCAAGCGATGTCCCGGGCTCATCAGCAATAAGCAGCTCATTGGTGCTTACAATAGCCATGGAGATGCAAACTCTCTGGCGCATACCCCCAGAGAGCTGGAGAGAATAGTTTCGAAGTATTCTTTCCGGATCCGGTAGTGAAACCTCCTTTAATACCTGTATTGCATGTGCTCTGATATCCTCTTTTCCTGTATTCTTCCCTGATCTCTCTGCAAATCTAACAGCATCCTGGAGTTGAGTGCCTATTGTAAAAACAGGATTGAGGGCAGCTGTAGGGTCCTGGAATATCATGGAGATATTTTTCTTTCTAATTTGTTTGAGTTCTACTTGCCTCATCCGCAGGATATCCTTACCTTTAAATAAGATTTCTCCCTTATGTATCATCGCCGGTGGCATAGGAAGTATCCTCATTATGGCTTTCATTGTGGTCGTCTTTCCACAACCCATCTCTCCAACTAAACCTACCTTTTCACCAGGCCACACGATAAAATTTACCCCATCCAGCACCTTAAGGATCCCTCCAAAAACTTTGAACCATACATACAAATCTTTAATCTCAAGTAATGGCTTAGGCATAAAGTTCATTCCCCTTCCGCCCCAAGCATATCGCGAATTCCATCTCCCAAAAGGTTGAAAGCCAACACAACCAACATAATAGCAAAGGCAGGAAATAGTGCTATCCACCATTGATCGGGTAGATATTTGGAACCGTCGGCAACCATACTCCCCAAATCAGCTGTGGGAGCCTGAGCACCTAGCCCTACAAAGCTCAAACTTGCTCCAATTAAAATCACCCAACCCATATCCAAACTCATTTTAGTAAAAATAGGCGCTATACAGTTAGGAAGAATTTCCCTGAATAGTATATGCGTTCTACTTGCCCCGGTCACCTCTGCTGCTTG
>NMQN01000637.1 GCA_003575245.1 Candidatus Atribacteria bacterium 1244-E10-H5-B2
TCATAGTTGTCTTCGGGGATACCGGCATATTCTAAAACAATTTCATAAATATTTTTAACTTCTTTACCATCATCATCTATTTTATTAAATAATTCTGCTTCAAATATTTCACATTTACCACCGAGAATTTCAGTTAATTTTTTTGCTTTGTCAGTATAGGCCTTATCAAGTTTCATTAAACTAATAATTAATTCTTTCTTATCCATTTTTTTAGATCACCGCCCTTTTTAGTGCATCATTGCACTAATTTTTGCAAATTCCCTCCTAAGTCTTGCCCCCCTATTTTCGTCTATTGATATCAAATAAAGAGCATATCTTAGATACTTCCCCACCTTGCACTTATTCATAAATCCAAGCATATCGCTTTTAAATTCCTTGTCAAAATAGGTTTTTTCTTCTTCGCTAAGTTTAAAGCCCGAGCATATATTTTTTAAATATTCGGAAGTTTCTTCTATACTTTTTTCAGGGGTAATAGAATTAAAATTATCCAATATCTGTTTATCCTGTAATGCTCTTTCTATTGTTAAAATTTTAATATCCCAATTATGACTGCCTGGCTTGAGGCCTACCTCTGCTATGATCTTTTTAACTTCTTCATTTAAAGGCATCTTCCATAATTCATATTTTGCCTTTAAATCTTCCCTGTCGCCAAAATATTTATAGTTTGCCTCTTTTATATAAGCCGGGGCATCTTCAAGTTTGCTCCGGTAAATTTTATCTTGAATATCGTAAAAACTTTTTTTCTCATACTTGCCGTATTTTTCCTTGATCCTTCTTACTAAAAAATCTTCTTTAAAATCATCAAGATTTATTCCTTCGCGTTTCGCACTCGAATATTCTAAGGCCTCATTTGCCACTTCTTTTAATTCTTCTACGGTAAGTAAAAATTCTTCCTTTTCGGTAAGTAAAAATTTAAGGGTTTCAATAAACCAATGCTCCAAACTTAAAGGCCAGACTTTATCAAAATATAAGATACAGTATCCTGCAACCATTTCAGTCTTTTCACCTGTTCGCATCCATAATTGCCCGATTACCCCTTTTAAAACTTTTTCCACAAAGAAGGAATTATCTATTACCTGGCAATATAAAGTATTGAATGTTTCATACTTTTTAATATTAGGCCAGCAAATTTTATTAATTCTGGCCATATAATCTATTACTAAATCCCCTAAATTTGCATCTTTGGCATGTTCATAACTCTCTATCGTTTCCTCTACGCCTTTAATTTTATTTATATGAAAATAATATTTTATGCAATCGATAATATCGTTCCGGTTAGCACCTGCCTTTAGCCATAAATTAGCAAAGCGAGGATTTATTTTGTCGTAAAAATTCTTCCATTGCCTTATTTGTTTTACGGTAAGTCCATTCACTGCGTAACCGTTACGCACTTCTTTTTGAACTTCAAGGAATAATAATGCATTCCTAACGGTCCCCTCAGAAACATTTATTTGCTTCGATAGTTCCCTTTGGGATATCTTCTTTATATCTAACATTTGCTTAAACATGGTACCCAGTAAAACCGGGTCGTGTTCTCCGTGCTGATTATACTTATAGGTCAATCTTCGCTTTTCAAAATCATCTGCTTTTACTATCTCGCAAGGTAATTCTTTTAACTTTAATTCCTTAGAAGCCTTATAGGTATGCTCACCGTCTATTATGGTGTAATTGGTATCTATAATAAGAGGTTTAGGTATCCTTCCCAAATGTTTAATTTCCTCTAATAATTCTTTATATTTTTCTTCTGTCATCTTATTAGGATTGTAACTATTAGGTTTTATTTTACCGATTTTAATTTGCTTTATTTCCATAAATTACTCCTTTCTGAAAAATCCTCTTTTTTAATTTTTACCTAGATTAAACAATGATAGATCTGTAAAGGCATCTTTTATCAATTTCTGATCGGATAAGACAAGCCCATTCCACCATTCGCTAATTTCTACCCGCATTTCTCTGATTCTTTCTCTATCTTCTTGGCTCATTTCCGCCCACATAATATAATATTCTGCTACGAATAAAGCCTCTTCATAGTTTTTTTTGATTACTTTTATATGTTCGGGTCGCCACTTTTTATAACTTTCATTCTCAATCATCTCCGTTAATACTTCTCTGGGAGTGATTTTCTCCTTTCTCTCAATCTTACTCTTTGTCTTACTTAAAAAATGATTTGCCACTACTCCCGGATTCATAGTCTTGTATTTCTTAAAAAACCTTTGGACCCTCGAAAAATCCATCTTTAAAACTTGTTCAATTAACATTTTCGATATTCTTTTATATCCCCTTCTCTAACTTATCTTTTAAGCATTTCTCCATATCCTTAAAAATCTCTGACCTTGATTCTTTAGTAAGCCCGGATATCGCTTCTTTATAAATAGATATTTTACTTTCAAGAGAAAGATCTCTCCACCAATTATTAAGATAGTCCTCACCTTTCAATTCCTCTTCGGGCACATCTTTAGAAGCCCTATCGTTCTCATACGTTTTAAGAATAGACTGCTTATTCCTAAAAGCAGACAGCTCCCACCAGCAATCATATCTCGCCCCCTGGATCTTTCTTCTCTCATCTTTACCGCCCGGTATCAAATTGGACCGCTGCATTTTTCGTGCCTCTGCGGTATTGCCATAATAAGATTCTGCATTTCTCCATTTTTTAGCCATAATTTACGTTCTCCTTTCTTAGGTTAATTTTTTTCTTGCCAAAAACCTGCCAAAAACCCCCTCTATCTATTTTATTGGTATCTCTTTTAAAACTTTTACCGATTCTTTAAATTCACCCTGTTTATTCATTTTTCTCTCCTTCCTCTCTTTATTGAATTTCCCAAAGTGTCCATCCACGTGCTCCAAGTTCCTTTTTCATACCCTTATTATGTCTCGCAAATAGCTCAACTTTGTTGGAATAAGGGTACATCTTTTCAATCAGCTCCCTAAAATATTCTGGTTTTCCAGTATGTTCTTTTGCGTTTAAGGTTATTACACTATCGTGCAATTCTTTATTCTGTTTTGGGAATGAGCCTTTGATACATATCAGTAATAACTCGCAGTTTATTTTGCAATAAGGTCCCCAGTCATTAACCACTTTGTCCCAAATGTAAGATGTCTTATATTTAAAACCCCAAGCGTCGATAACCGCCCAGCATTTATCCACCATTGGTGTAGGAACCCATAAGAATAGAACTGCGTTTTTTTCTACCTTATCTCTAATATCTAAATTGCATAACTGCGCTATACTCATTTTAGGCCTATCATTTTTCGTCATTACTTGCCCTTCGAGAAGGTGATTTTCATAGTCCCAAGGGGGATTAGCATATACCAATTCCCATTTTTGACGGGTAATAAATTTCTTTTCCATTAGTTTTAATTCTATATAAATTTCATTAATTGACTTTTCATTATTACTCAAATAAGTCCTGGTCGACTCAGCTCGTTCTCTATTTAGCTTACCTTCTTCAACAAATTTATCTAATGCTCTATTAATATACTTAGAGCGTGAATAGGTCTGTCGTCCAATCCCCAAAAGTTTGGCAACTTCCTGGAGAGAATCTACGGATTCAAGACCTTTGTGTGAATTCATATAAAGGTCTGTTCTTGCTCCTTGGTGTCCTTTCCCTTTTTTTATCCAGTCTTTTTCTAACCTAAAACCAGTTTCGCATTTTTGCCATAGTGTTAATTGTCGTCTATATAAATTTTTGCCTAAGATATATTCGATGGGTCTGTTTCCGGTATATTCTCTAAATTCAGCTTCAATCCCAAGTTCTCTACATGCCTTATACCTATTCCTACCATCAAGTATTTTGCCTTCATATAATACTATTGGAAGAGATAGACCATTCCCTTTAATATCTTTTTTGAAGATTTTAAATTCTTGATTTAGCATTAATGGGAAAAGATTGGCAATCTCGTGGAATTCTAATTCTTTCATACTTACTTCCTTCCCTTCTCTTATTATTAATAAAAGTTTTTTATTAATAATAAGACTTTATTCTAATTCCTTAATATTAATAAAGTGGGTTTTATTAATATTAAGAACTTCTATTAACAGTGTTCCTTTATCAGTTAATCGAATATCATCATTACCATATATTGTAATTAAGTCTTTTTTTCGAAGGTTTTTTAAGCTATTTGTTAATACAACTTGGAATTGATGATTCCAGCAATAATGTATCCACTGACTATTAAATTTTCTACCGGTTCTCTTTTCAAGTTCGTCACCTTCTTTTGTTAATTCTTCTGGAAAATCTTTTTCATATTCTTTAACTAAATCCCTTCTGCGATAAGGGCGATAATAACCGCAATTAGTTTTCGCATTATTCAACTTTCCTAATATCCACCTTTGAAGTTTGCTTAATCTCTCGTCTGCCATTCTAAAAAATCCTCTCTTTTAATTTCACTTAAATTGAACAAAACACATATGTTCGCCCCGAATCCTCTTCTTATTCTTCTATCCTTCCTGATCTTCCTCTATCTCTTACGACTAAAAAAATTTTCTATCTGCAAAATACTCTTAATAAACACTTTAAGAAAGAT
>NMQN01000603.1 GCA_003575245.1 Candidatus Atribacteria bacterium 1244-E10-H5-B2
CGCTCTTAAGCATTTTATATTTTGGTAATAATCTGTTCCGTGATCTAAGTGTAAGGCAACGGGTATGTTTACTTTCTCAGCTATAACTTTAACCATAGCTACAATGCTATCTAACCCGGCATATTTTATAGCCCCCTGAGAAGCTTGTAGGATCACCGGCGCTTTTTCTTCCTCGGCACTCTCTATTATAGCCTGAATAATCTCCATATTATTGGCATTAAATGCACCAACTGCATACCTTCCTTTTTGTGCTTTCTTCAACATCTCTTTAGTAGTTACAAAAGCCATCTTTTTCTCCTTTCATTTTTTACTCTATCTACAATTAAATAATTATAGATATCGTCTTGTTTCTATTTTTATTGATAACTTTTAAATTTTAATTATTATAGCTTTTTTAATTTTTCTTTTCAAGGGTAATTCGTATCGAGTATCGAGTATCGCGTATCGCGTGAAGAAAAAGAACTAGAGAAAAAAGAAGATAGGGAAACAAAAATAATAAATATTCTTTTCTTTATCTAACTAACCTAATTATTTTTAATGTAGGGATCGGATTTATCCGACCCGCCTTTAGCGCGCACGATACATAGAGCCTCTACATATTACTAATTGCTGTATCCTATACGCTATCACTATAATACGAGATAAGACTTTATTCTGGCTCCTGGATTATGTCTTCTATTCTCTTAACTCGATACTCAATACTATATACTCAATACTATATTTAAAACATTATTTGATATTAATTAGGTTTAATGATATAGTGCAAATATAGAAAATTTAAAAAACCATTTTAATAAAAAGGAGGAAAAAATATGCCAGAATATTATGATGAAAGTAAAGAGAAAATCATTAATCTTGCTGAAAAAATACCGCAATTAAAATTTAGCAAAGGATTATTCGGTATTATTTCAGTATTAGTGATTGTCTTATATCTTGCCAGTGGAATTTTCGTAGTTGCCCCCGATGAGCAAGGAGTAATTAGAAGATTTGGAAAATTTATACGCATAGAAAGTCCGGGACTTAATTATCATCTGCCTTACCCCATTGAAACAGTGCTTACTCCGGCTGTCACTCAGGTAAAAAGAGTGGAAATAGGATTTCGTACTATTGCCTTTGGGCCACCTGCTCGCTACCGGGAAATTCCCATAGAGGCGCTAATGTTAACCGGAGACGAGAATATTGTCAGTGCAGAAGCTATTGTACAATACAAAATAAAAGATCCGGTTAACTATCTTTTCAATATTATTTTACCTGAACAGACAGTCAGAAGTGCCGCTGAGGCTTCCTTAAGACAAGTAATTGGAGAGAGGAAAATAGATGAAGCCCTCACTGTAGGAAAATATGAAATTCAGGAGGAAACAAAGAGATTGCTTCAAATACTTTTAGATTCCTATAAAGCAGGAATCTTAATAGTGGCAGTTCAATTACAAGATGTTAATCCTCCCAAAGAAGTACAAGATGCCTTTAAAGACGTAGCAAGTGCCAAAGAAGATAAGAGCAGATATATAAATCAGGCACAAGGATATAGAAATGATTTAATTCCTAAAGCCCGGGGAGAAGCGGTACAAATGACCAAAGAAGCTGAGGGTTACAAGATTGAGAGAATAAAAAAAGCTGAAGGTGACGTTGCAAAATTCAATAATATTTTAACTGAATATAAAAAAGGTGAATATATAACTAAAGCTCGCCTTTATCTGGAAACCATGGAAGAAATTTTACCGAATATGAATAAAGTAATAATTGATTTAGAAGAAAACCAATCTTTGATAAATCTATTACAGCTAGGTGATGCAAGTATCCTAAATGCTCCCTCTAAGGAGGTGACCAAGTAATGAAAAAAGGAACACTATTAATAGTGCTTATAGTAGCGATATTATTCTTGGCTAATTTAAGTTTGTTTATTGTTGACGAAACTAAACAAGCAATTGTTTTACAATTTGGTAAACCAATTAGAGCGATTAAAGATCCTGGTTTAAACTGGAAACTTCCCTTCATTCAAAATGTTGTATTTTTTGAAGACCGACTGTTAGTTTACGATGCTGCCCCAACCGAAATCATTACTAAAGACAAAAAGACTTTAATTGTGGATAATTATGCACGTTGGAAAATTATCGACCCTTTAAAATTCTTACAAACTGTTAGAGATTTAAATGGTGCCCAGGCAAGATTGGATGATATCATTTATTCCGAATTAAGGGTTGATTTGGGCTTGTTTGACATGAGCGAAATAGTCTCGGAGAGAAGAGAAGGTATCATGAAAAGAGTCACCGAGATAAGTAATGAAAAAGCTAATATCTACGGAATAGAAATTGTGGACGTAAGGATTAAACGGGTAGATTTACCTCCGGAAAATGAAAAATTCATTTTTGATAGAATGAGAGCAGAAAGGGAACGAATAGCCAAACAATACAGAGCTGAAGGCCAGGAAGAATCGGCTAAAATTATTGCAGAAACCGAAAGAGAGAAAACAGTTATTTTAGCTGAAGCTTATAAGACTGCTCAAACTTTGAGAGGTGCAGGAGAAGCAGAATCTATTAAAATCTATGCAGAAAGTTTCAATCAAGATCCTGAATTTTATAAATTTTACAGAACTTTAGAAGCTTATACAAAAACTTTTAAAGATAAGACTACTGTCTTGCTTTCTACTGATTCTGAATTTTTAAAATACCTAAACAAACCCTAAACTAGCGTAGAGCATATAGCGGACAGCGTATAGAAAGCAGTAACAAGTAATATGTGATGAGTAACTTGTAGGGGCGTATTGCATACGCCCAAAAAAAATTACCAAAACAATAAGGGGCGGATTTATCCGCCCCTTTGTACGATAATAATATACATTATACGAAAAATGTTTTGAGTTTTGAATTATGCTTTTGCGCTTTTCGTTTTGCGTTTTTAGTTTATTGATTTATCCTACACGCTAAACGCTATACGCTCCACGCTAATTGTATCAATACTCCAACTCGGGATCTACTTGATTTTCTGGTTCTTCCCCGTAATAAATCTTTACTATATTATTAAAAACAGATTTTATATTTTCTTCTAATGCTCTATCAGTATATCCTGCTGTATGAGAACTCATCACTACATTGTCTAATTTATGAAAATCATACTTACTTGGTAGAATCTCTTTTTTTCTAGAAGTTGGATATTGATACCAGGTATCTATTGCTGCTCCTGCCAGGTTACCTTCTTTCAAAGATTCGAATAAGGCTTCTTCATTTATTACTATACCACGAGAGATGTTGATTAAATATTTTTCCTTCATTAAATTCAACTCTTCTCCCCCGATTAATCCCTTAGTTTTCCGAGTAAGAGGGACAGCTACAACAATAAAATCTGATTCTTTAATCACTTTTTCTAAATCTTTTTTTTCTCCCAGAAATTCCAAAATATTTTTCTTTTCTAAATCCTTTTCTTCTATCTTCCTTTTTAAAGCAAACACTTTCATACCTAAGGTATGACCAACTTTAGCAATCTCCCATCCAATTGAACCCAAACCTATTATTCCTAAACTTTTTCCCTGAAGTTGAACGGTAGGTTCTTTAGTAGAAAAACCATGCCATCTACCCAACCTTAAATCTCTATCATTAGTGACAATATTTTTAGCTAAGGCTAAAATGAGAGCAAAAACATGTTCAGCAACTGCATTTTTATTAGCATGTATATTACAAATAAATATTTCCGGATAATTTTTATACAAGCTAAAATCTAATTTATCCACTCCTGCAAAAGGAATCTGAATTAATTTTAATTTCTTGGCTTGTTCAAGGTTCTCTTTGTTAAAGGACCCACCTATTACCACTTCAACTTCTCTAAGATGTTTTTCAATAATTTCTCTTCCATCTGTTTTAGGGATAACGAACTCTAAATCAAGTTTTGTTTTTTTATTTAATTCATCAAAAGCCTTCTCCCATACTTGAGGTTTTACCATTTTACTTAATATCAATATTTTCATCTTTGACCTATTCTTAGTCTCACTTTTTCTTTTCACTTCTTGAAGAAAAGTTCGGACTGCCATTATGTGCTTACACTCGAGTTTTAATTTTCGGGCCCTTCTTAAAAAATCCATACATTCGCACTGAGGGATATTTATATCAACCTTATATGATTTTACTGATTTTGAACTTCTTACCAAAAAATAACCATCTTTCTTTTCCACTCTTACATCTTTAGCAGCCTTTTTCCTCTTGTTTGTTTCTTCTTCAGTTAGAGCTCTTTTAGCTAAACCATCGGCTACAAAATTATTATCTCTTCTATCCCAGATAAAATATATTTTACCTGGAATGGTCCGAATAATTTCTTCAACCCGATTAAATAATGGAATTATTCCTTTATTCTTAACCTTATATTTTTTATTTAATTGTTTAACTACTAATTGGCTGTCACAATATATATCTATCCTCTCCGGATTTATTTTTTTTACCTCTTCCAATCCTCTAATTAAGGCTTTATACTCAGCAATATTATTAGTTCCATAACCAATGGCTTCACTTATTTGTACTAATTTCGAG
>NMQN01000430.1 GCA_003575245.1 Candidatus Atribacteria bacterium 1244-E10-H5-B2
TCATTCTTGGAGTGTGACAAAGAACTGTCTCCTGACACATAGAAGGATTTTGCACGTGTTATAGGTTAGGCGACTCTTTTGCTTGGCAAAAATAAAAAAAATTATTTAGTTTTCTTGGCACCACGAACAAAAAGTCGGACACCTTCTATGCCTTCATAGGCATATGCACTATCTGGACTTATTATGCTTGGTAAACGACCTCCTGAGGTGGAGAAAAGTTGAGCGTGATCAATATTACATTCTTTTAAAATTCTTTCTGCTTTCTTGCTTTCTTCCGAACGATCTCGCAACAAAATTGCTTTCTTTTTCATTTGTTCCTCCTATTTGCTTTTTCTAATATATTCAATAGTTTTCTCTACTAATGTTTCTGGGGATAGATTGTCATCTTCCCATAAAACAGTTGCAGCCTGTTTATATGTACTGATGTAAAGGTAAAGATTATCAATATATTCCCTTGCTGTCTTAGTTATTAAATCAATAGCCTTTTGCGACTTATCACTTTCTAAACCGTGTCTCGCGCCAACATAGATTATAGATTTATTGTCCATTATTTCCTTAAATACTTCTATCAAGTTGTTAATATTATTGCCAGCAGTGATTAACTTTTTTTCTTCTTCTGAGTTCAGTGAAATAGATTCTCCAACTTCACATGTAATTTCCTTGCCTTCGTCGATTTTACTTTCCAAAATATCTTCTAACTGTCTGCTTTTCAATTTATTTTGGTCTTCGGTTGGCATATAAATAAAACAATTTTTAACACTTCTACTGCCAGTTAGCTTTATATAGTATTGAATTTCTTTCAATACACCGCCGGAGATATTACCATTGAAACACGGCCGATAAACAAAAAGAAAATCACTTTGTTCAACAAGCTTATGATCCCGAGAGCTTACTTGGACCTCTATGTGATTGGACAAAGCTTCAAGTAATAAGTGAAATTCTCTGGAAGATTCAGCTTTTTTTCCCCATAGTGGGTCAATTTTTCTTTTAAGTGGCGGAATAAAAAGTAAATCTATAGGATCTTGGTATTTTTTCGAGTCCCATCGTGGCATTAGTTTTGGCATATATACAATAGTTTGTCCATCTCTCTTCTCTTTCTGGATTCTAAGTTCATCAATAGTGGTTGGAAGAAAGCAAACGAATTTAGAAGATGATTTGTTCTCTAATCTATGAATTGCTCGGATCATCTGATTAGCTTTTCTTTTTTCTCCTCTTTTTTGCAAACGTCTGACCTCACTAATTGGATGGGAAATATAAAACTTAAGTTCGTCTTCAAAAATTAATTTGTATAAAGTGTCATACGAGTGCTTTACTGCGAAGACATAATGTGGAACGTTGAGTTCGTTAGCAAAATGCCTGGCCATCATTATTTCTTTCGATCTCCAATCTAATATCCTCATTAATTCCAATATAGCACCTACCGGCTTAGTTGCCCCTCCATATGAAGGATTAAAAATTTGATCACGACATCTGAGTCTATCATAAATATCATAAATATCATCTATCAGCGTAATAAATAAGTCAGGCTGGAATCTCTTCAGTAGCTCTGTCTTTACAGGAGAAAGATATTCAACTGTATAATGAAGATAGAAACAGGCATGAAGAGTAATTAAAATATCTTTACTTTTATTTTCCTCATCCTCGATTTTTTTTAAAACAGATTTAAATGCCTTTTCCCAAAGGTCACAAAGAGCAGGAGTCGGTAACATTAATATCTCTCTTATCCAGACAATGGGGGAGTCAGCTTTCTTCTGCTCTTTTAAATAAATATTTTTCATCTCATTTTTAATCTTCAAAATGAAAGGTTCTGGGCGTTCTTTGGCAAAAGGTGAAGCTTGACTGATAAAATCTTCGCAGACCTTGTTAGTTTTTATACCTGGCTGTCCGGTAAATATTACTCGTCTTACCATCATGATACACCAATTTTATCAGGAATAAAAATAAATTTCATCTTTAGTCCTTTGATTAAATTCGTCGAGCAAAATGTCGCCTGACTTAAAATATCCAAACTGCTTTGTTTGTGCACGACTCTTGGTGGAGTTTCAAAAATAAACCACTATTTTTGTGTGTATATTTTTATATATCGGTAAGTTTACCATAAACTATTTTTATTATTTTAAAAATATTAATATTATATAATAATTTTGTATATAAGTAAATCTACGCTTTTTTATTATATTTTTACAATTCTTCTCTTATTATTTTTTCTTTCTAACTCCCCCATTAAAATTTACACTAACAAAATCCTTCTATGTGTCAGGAGACAGTTCTTTGTCACACTCCAAGAATGAATATTTAACTTATTGAATCGCCACCAGCGGTTAAAAGAATTAGTCTTTTTCGATTTTTCTACACCTTAGTATTAATACGACAAGAGCTTTCAAAAATCCTTCTTTTTCTGGAAAATAATTTATAAAAATATAAAAAGCCCTTCAGCAAATGCCAAAGGGCTGGGAATGTCTTGGCTCCCCGGGTAGGATTCGAACTTACAACCTCCGGTTAACAGCCTGATACTCCACCGTTGAGCTACCGAACAAGGTCACAAGCAATTATACCCAAAAACCTCATCCGAGTCATAACTTTTTAAAACCCGGTCTTTCAATTGCTCCTTAACTGCTGCATATTTGTTTTTCTTTTACCTTTTCTCTTCACTAACTTCCATATAGTCCCCGGGCAATGAACCTACAATTAAACCAACTACTTCATCAGTATTAGTCTTTTTCGTAATCCTTTCGGCTACTTTCTTACCTCGTCGCATGATTAACAGTCTTGTAGCAACTGAAAATACATCATGCATCTGATGACTGATAATAATGACGGAAACCCCATGAGAGCTCAAAGTCTTCACTAAATTTAATACTTTTTCCCGCTCTGCTACTCCTAAAGCTGCTGTAGGTTCATCCATAATCAATAACTTCGCATTCCAGTAAATAGAGCGGGATATAGCTACAGCCTGTCGCTGCCCTCCAGAAAGGATCATGATCTTATTTTTTAAAGAAGGTATGCTGATTTCTAAGCGATTTAACACCTTTTTAGATTCTTTTAACATATAATCATGGTCCAACACATCAATGAGGCCTAAAAATTTCTTTAATTTTTCTCGACCCAAAAAAATATTAGAATAAACGTCCATATTTTCAGCCAAAGCTAAATCCTGATAGATAGTTTCTATCCCGATTTTCAATGCTTCCCAAGGATTGCTGATTTTTATCCTGCTGCCTTCAAAAAATATCTGACCTACCTCGGCATGATATACACCAGAGATTACTTTAATTAAAGTTGATTTGCCTGCTCCGTTATCACCTAAAATACCAACAACTTCCCCAGGATAAATTTGCATATCGAAATTATCAACTGCTGTTAAACCACCAAACCGCTTGGTAATGTTCTTTACTTCTAATAAAGGTTTCATTATACCCTCCTTATCTAATTTCCTCTTCTTTATGCATTAATTCAGGTGAAAACTGATCGACTAATACAGCAAAGATAAGTATACAACCAACAGCAATATGTAAATTATAAGTAGGAATACTCAAGTTTACCAAACCTATCTCTAATACACCAATAATTAGAGCACCAATAACTGTGCCCATTATTGTACCTTTACCACCACTTAAACTGGCTCCACCAATAATCACCGCCACCACGGCATCTAATAAACGGGCACTGCCTGCAGGAGCCCTACCGGTTATAAATTGTAACACATACATAACTCCAGCAAGAGAAGCAAAAAATGAAGATATCATATAAACCTTAATTAAATGGACTTTTACATTAACTCCTGCTCTTTCTGCCGCATTAATATTTCCACCGATGGCATAGGTGTGCTGGCCAAATTTAGTTTTAGCCAGAATAAAAGCAAAAATACCAATAAAAATAAAAGCAATGACTGTTACATTAGGAATAATCGATACTAAATGTTTTAATTCTTCTCTGCTCAGGTTTTCTGGCTTACCTAAAAAACTAAGAATCTTTCCTGGTAACCAGTAAAACAAATAACCATGACCTAGTGACCCTAAAGAAGTAGGTAATTTATGAACAGGTACATTATTACAGATAATCTCGGCAAACCCATAGGCAATACCATACATACCAAAAGTTGCAATAAAGGGAGGTACTCTTAGTTTTGCCACTAAAAAACCATTGATAAATCCAGGAATTAGTCCTAAGAAAAGGGCGGTTAATATACCTATGGTTATCGCCAAAGGTTGAGAAAATCCTACTGTCCATAAATCAACCATTACTTTTGCGCTTACTACCGAGCTAAACCCAACCATAAATCCAATAGATAAGTCAATACCCCCGGTAATAATAACAAAAGTTTCTCCAGTGGCTAATAAAAGCACAGTTGTCGAGGCTACCAGAATATTTTGTAAATTTTTTAAACTAAGATAATTCGTTCCGACAATACCAAAAAATACGATTTCCCCAATTAGAAATATTAAGATCCACCTTCTGAGTATATTAATTCCTATTTCTCTTGTTTTATTATAATTAATCATTCTCTATGCACCAACTCCGGAAAGAACTGATCAATCAAAATGGCAATAATTAAGATACAACCGGTTGCAATATATCGATAAAAAATAGGTAACCCCATCATCATCAAGCCATTATTTAAGGTCCCAATTAATAATACACCGATGAGAGTACCCCAGATTGTTCCTTTACCACCTGTAAGACTTGCTCCGCCTATAACTACCGCTGCAATTGCAAAAAGTTCATAGCTGGAAGTATATTGGGTATGCACACCCATATTCAATTTAAAAACTAATAATACGCCAGCTGCTGCTGCAAAAAAAGAAGAAATAATATAAATTTTAATCAAATGTAAGGGAACATTAATACCTGCTCTTATTGCCGCATCAACCTTTCCACCAATAGCATAAGTATGCTGTCCAAACTTGGTGCGAGATAGAATAAAAGCAAATATAATCAGAATAAAGGTTATTAATAAAATAGGTATAGGAATAACTTTTACCAAATTTAATATATCCTCCCTTTCGGTCAGTTCAGGTTTTATCAAAAAGGAAAAGCCCTTCTTGGGAGAAAAATAAGCCAGGTAGGCATTACCAATGTCTCGAACCTGTAAAGGTAAAAAACCAACGGGGAATCCTTCGCAAAGCCGCCAGGCTAAACCATTGGCAATTCCCCACATACCTAAAGTTGCAATAAAGGGAGGTACTCTTAATTTAGCTACAAAAAAACCATTAATAAATCCCGGAATAAGACCTAATAAAAGTCCGATAAGTGAACCTGTCATCATGGAAATAATTGGAGAGTAACCAGCGGCATTTAAATCTCGCATAATAATAGAAGAGCTGATGCAGACAAAACCCATAACAAAACCGATGGAAAGGTCAATACCTCCACTAATAATTACAAAAGTCTCTCCACTTGCCAATAAAAGCAGAGAACTCACTCCTAAAATAATATTATTAAAATTTTTCAGACCAAAAAAATTTTTTCCTAAAAAACTGAACAAAATTAACATGAATGTAAGAAAAATGAATGCCCAATTTCTACCCACTAAGAGTATCGTTCTATTTCTGCTAAGTTTTTCAAAATCGATAAAAAAATCATTATTTGACTTAGCCATAAAAATTTCCTTTTATAAGATAGAATATACGACAGGGAGTATTTTACCCCCTGCCGTATATGTTAAATCTAAAAACCTTCCATCTTCAAAAATTATTTGTAAATATACTGTTGCGCTTCTGGGTCGTTAACGTTCTCTTGGGTGAAAACAAAGAAACCCGGAATTACTTTCCTGGGAATTTCTGCTCCTTCGGTAAGATGTTTAACACCCCACTCTACGCATAAAGCTCCCATTTCTGCAGGCATCTGGGCTAAAATTAAATCTACCTCACCTCTTTTTAAGGCTTCGATTAGGGTTTCCGTCGCATCCCAGGTAGCAATTTTAATAGCTCCTTCTAATCCAGCAGTAACCACAGCCTGATGAGCCCCTTGAGCACTAAACACATTGACACCAAATACTCCTTCTAAATCAGGATCCTTCTGTAAAGCAGCACTGACTTGGGTAGCAGCCGTTTCCTGGAGATCAAGGCAATATTCTACTCCCACGAGCTCCATGTCGGGAAATATTTTTATTCCAGCTCGGAAACCCAATTCTCTACCCATTACACTGGATACATCTGGGTTAGTATTTTCTAAAAATACTTTTCCTTTTCCACCCAGCAGGAGAGCTAATTGACCGGCAACTACCTGACCACCCAAAAAGTTATCTGTCCCGATAAAGGCAAGAGGGAAATTGTAATTACTGGGTTTATCATAATCTCCATCACCAAGATAGGTATCAACTGTAATAATTGGAATACCACTATCGTGAATTTCTTTCAGAACAGGGATTAAAGCTTCTGTGGAAGTAGGAGCAGTAAAGAGTAAATCAATATCCCCTCTTGCGACCAAAGCTTTTAATATTGGTACCTGATATTCTGGTCCCCAAGCTTTGGGGTATTCTCCAACAAGCAATTCTACACCCAGTTCTTCCGCTTTTGCTTTAGCACCTTTTTCCATGGTAAAGTAGAAAGGATCAGCAATCCCGGGCATAAAGGCAAATCTCAACTGAGCAACACATATCGTAGATGCAAAAGACAAAACTAAACAGATTAGCAGTAAAGTAATTATAAATTTTTTCATTTTTTTCTCCTTAATTAATAATAAATTTACTTTCTTCAATACAGTTTCAAAAATATTTTTGAAAAACATGATAGTAAATTACTATTTTTTCTCCTTTGCTTTCACCTCCTTAATTTTTTTGATCTCTACTCGATGTGAAATTACCTCGCTTGGCTTTTCCTTGCTTTGTCAGTAGATAATATATAAAAACTTTCTTGAAACTATAAATTCTCCTAACTGATAAGCTGTTTTGAATTTCTGTACTCTTTTTTTTCTAACCATTGGATCACCGCATAAATTCCTGCTCCACTTTGTACCGCCTTTGATGAGATACTGGAGAATTGAATATTCACTGCTTGTTCTCCAAATAAATAATGAGATACAGTTTCCCTAATAGGTTGAATTAAAGGTTCTCCCAATACGGCCATTTTCCCTCCAATAAATACAGTCTGAGGTCCAATCATATGAATAGCATTCACAATAGCAGAACCTACCCAGGTTGCTAATTTTTTTACGATCGAGTTAGCAACCTGATTACCTTGTTGAAGTAATTCAGCTATTTCCTTTAAACTTTTTACCCGCAAGCCTTGAGAACTGGCCAAATGCAGTAAGACATCTACCCCGGTAATATCCTCCAGATACTTAAATTGTCCTTGCTCGTAACATAGAAAATGTCCTTAATTTTAATTAGTAAACTATACTTACTAAGTATTTTAGCAAGCCTCTATTTATTTGTCAATAACTCGAATTTCTTGTGTTACTAACAAATTAAAAGTGAACCGTTTTTTTTAATGATTTATGTTTTAAAAGTGAACTCTTAGAAATATCTTAAAATTGTATTAATATAGGATCAAAAAATAATGCTTGACGAAATTACAAAAGTATTATATTATTTATAATATTATAACACTTAATTTAAGTAATATAAAAACTATCTTCAAAAATATCTTAGATTACATAATTCTAAAAATGTACCCGCTATTAACTATAGAACGATAAAAATGAAATGAACCATTGTAGTTTATTAAAAAAATTCACTTGACTAGCATACAGTATATCTTTTAAAAATATTACCTTTTATTTAATGAAGCAGGGAGAAATATAGGTATAGGATTAGTCAATATCATTAATGAAAGAATTTAATTTATTTAATACAGATTTTAGAGAAAAAGAATGTCTTTTTCTAAATTTATTTTTATAATTATTTAATTCTACAAGGAGTAAAAAAATGAAAGAAAATAAATCATTACATAGTATCTGCCGATGGACCTTCAATGCAGGTAAAGGCGGTTTTGTCCCGGATGATATGAGACCAGAATGGAATTCACAAAATTTAAATACTGTTGACATGATTAAGCTGGTAAAGAATAGAATTGCCCCGAGGTTACCAGATAATGTGGAATTAGGAATTGAAATGCATTATGATTATGAATTTGATGAAAAAACTGCCCCTGAAATAGCTGATGCCTTAATAGATTCCAAGATATATCTGGCCATGGTAACCCCAGGAGCTCACAGACATTATGCTTATGGGGGCATAGCCTCCTTGGATCCTGAGGAGAGAAAATCAGCAGAAGAATTTGGAGAGAGAACTGTTAATCTTGCTTACGGTGCTTTAAGGAAAGCCTGGCATCCCGATCCCTTAAAATGGCCTGCTGTTATTATTTGGAATGGTTCATTTGGCTATGATCTTGCATCTGTAGGAATCTTCCAAATGTATCAGAATCTTAAAGAGAGTATGGCAAAACTATGTAAATATGAGGAAAAATTGGGAGGAGACCTCTATTTTGCCATAGAACCTAAACCCAACGAAGGACATCCGGCTCTTTTAATTCCTACCGTAGCCAGTGCCCTGGTATTCTGGAATAAATTGGAAGAAGAGTTTAAAATTACTCCTACTAAAAAGGGAGTGAATAAAGAGTTTGGTCATTCAGAGATGATAGGGCTTGACCATGTATACGATACTATTGAGGAAATAGATAACAATGCTTTAGTTCATATGCACTTAAACAGCCAAGGTTATAATGATGGCATAATTCTTGGGGGACCGGGCAAATATGATATCGATCATGGGACACGGGTAAACGGTATGAATATAGCCATAGCAGGTTTAATTAAAGACGCGGGTTTTAATCGCTGGAAAGGGCACGATATGCAGGTAAGACCACATGATAATGAAGAACAAGGAATTGACAGAGTGATTAGGAGTATACTGAGCTGGGAGGCCTGCGCACAAGCTGCTCAAAAACTGGGTAAAGAACAATTAATGAAATACCTTGCCGGCCGAGAAACCGCCAAGGCAGAGGATATTATGAGAGATGCCCTGGTAAATGCCCAAAACTATTTTGACCGAATGTATAAAGTGTGATTAGTAAAAATATAAAGATTAAAGAGCAGGTGTTTTATGGAATATTTATTAGGACTTGATATCGGCACCAGTGGGGTGAAAGCCCTATTGGTATCCCCAGAAGGCAAGATTATTTCTAGCAAAACAACCTCATATCCTCTAAAAACTCTCCACCCCGGTTGGGCAGAGCAATCTCCCTATGATTGGTGGGAAGCCACTGTAAAAGTAATAAGAAAAACAATATCTAATATTCCTATTGACTCTAAGCAGATTAAAGGAATAAGTCTGTCCGGACAGATGCACAGTTCGGTCTTCCTTAACAATAAGATGAAAGTTATTAGACCGGCTATCCTCTGGAGTGATACCCGTACCTCAGAACAATGTAGGAAGATTTATACTAAAGTAGGAGGATTGAATCAGCTCATCCGTTATGTATCTAATCCCGCCCTGGAGGGCTTTACCGCTCCCAAGATCTTATGGTTAAGGGAAAATGAACCAGAAAATTACCAAAAGGTTAAATATATTCTTTTGCCTAAAGATTACATCCGCTACAGGCTAACCGGTGAGCTATTTACCGAAGTCTCTGATGCTGCCGGTACTCTGTTGTTTGAGGTAATAAATAAGAGATGGTCTACCAGCCTACTAAAAAAACTGGAGATTGACCAGGATTTACTTCCTCCGGTACTTAATTCATTCGATTTAGCTGGTAGGATAACTAAAAATATAGCTGAGCAAACCGGATTAAAATTTAAAACTCCGCTAGTTGCCGGAGGAGCAGATAATGCCTGTGGAGCAGTGGGAAGTGGAATTATCCAAGAAGGAAGGGTAATGGTTAGTATCGGCTCCTCAGGGGTAGTCTTAGCCCAGACCAATAATCCTCAGGCTGATCAAGAAGGGAGGATACATCTATTTAATCATGCCTGCCCGGATAGCTGGTACATGATGGGTGTAACCTTATCAGCAGGTATGTCTTATGAATGGTTACAGAAAAAATTATTTAACCGTAGTTTAGATTATACTAAATTAGATCAATTGGCAGAAGAGATAGAGCCCGGTAGTGAAGGATTGATCTTCTTGCCCTATCTCTACGGAGAAAGAACACCCCACGCTGATGCTAATGCTCGTGGGGTATATTTTGGTATATCCGGAAAACACGACCAAAGACATTTTGTAAGGAGTGTCTTAGAAGGTGTAACTTTTGCTTTAAAAGATTCTCTGGAATTAATTAAAGATAAGGGGGTTAAGGTTAAAGAGATAAGGGCTATCGGAGGGGGAGCGAAAAGTGGCGTATGGCAGCAGATATTGGCTGATATCTTGGGTGAAGAGATAAATCTACTGAATGTGGAAGAAGGACCCGCCTTTGGAGCAGCTTTGATTGCCGGAGTAGGTATTGGTATATATGACAGTTTTGCAGAAGCAGTGAATAGGATTATTAAAGTTAAAAAGACTATCGTTCCCGGGATTCAAAATGCCGAAAGATATAATCAATATTATCAATTATATAAGAAATTATATTATAGCTTAAAAGAAAATTTTAAAGAATTGAAAAAATTAATCAGTTCTATCTGATTTACTTTCCTTAAACTTTAAATTAATTATAGTTCCACTATGATTGAAGATTATCGCTCGAGAACTGGTAGTTCCCTGATCCAGAGCCATAACATATTTTCAAAATGAACAATAAAGAAATATTTTAAAGTTGCAAAATGGCTGGACAAGCTACCTTCTCGCTCTTATACTATCAATTCTTTTATCCTTTATCACCTAAACTTCAAAACTTTGGCTCCTCCAGCAGGACGGGTTATGTATATATCCGGAGTAATACCAGTCGTCTTTTTATATTCTTTCTTAATCCTCTTCTCAAAGACATCAACATAATCTCTCTTTAATAAGTTTACGGTACAACCACCGAATCCGGCTCCAGTCATACGGGCACCTAACACCCCCTCCTGTTTCAAAGCCAAATCGACTAAAAGGTCTAATTCGGCACAACTTACCTCATAATCATTCTTAAGGCTCCTGTGTGATTCTACCATTAGCTCCCCAAAAGCAGAAAAATTTTCCTCTCTTAAAGCCTGTACCCCGGTTTGTACTCTATAATTTTCTGAAATTACATGTCTGGCTCTTCGGGCTATGGGTTCTGGTAAATATTCCTGATATTGTTTAAACTCATCTATGGTAACATCCCGCAAAGCTAGTATTTCACTTGTTAATTTATGATTAAATAATTCGCCAGCTATTCTACACTCTTCTCTTCTTTTGTTATATTCAGAATTTACCAAGCTCCTTTGAATCTCGGAATTACAAATTACTATCTGGTAATTATGGTCTTTAAAAGGGACTGGTTCATAATTATTAGATCTGCAATCAATAAAAAGGGCATAGTTTTTTTGGCCCAAACAGGAGACATACTGGTCCATAATGCCACAGGCTACGCCTACAAAATTATTCTCTGCTTGTTGACAGAGACGTGCCATTTTTACAGGCTCGATCTTTAGCGAATTTAATTCAGCAATAGCCAGGGCAGTAACAACCTCTAAAGCAGCAGATGAGCTTAATCCTGCTTTCCGGGGAATATTACTTTTAAAAATAAGGTTTGCTCCTTGCAAAATATATTCTGCTTTCTGTATTTCATCAACTACGCCCATCAAATAATTGGCCCAGGTATTTTTACGAAGAGGAATTAATTTATCTAAGGAAAAATCGATTTCAGTATTATAGCCAAAATCAAAGACTCTAACCCTTCGATCGTTTCTTAATTGCCCCAGCATAATTACCTCTTTTTCGATAGCCATTGGCAAAACAAAACCATCATTATAATCAGTATGTTCACCAATCAGGTTAACCCTTCCTGGGGCAGAAAAGGCACCTTTAGTTAAACCAGTATCAGCAAATTTATCCTTAAATATCATCCACAATTTATTAAAATCTTGCATTAGAATTTCCTCTTTATCTTACTTTGTATTTAAATATTTCTATAATTAATTCCTTGATAACTCTATTTTAACTTTGATATTTCTTATACCAAAACTATTTCTTGAGGTACTGTTTTTCTTAACTCTTGAGCTTTTTCTTCAGGCAAGCAATTATTAATAAAAGCTCCGACCCCTAACTCGCTTCCAGCTAAATATTTAAGTTTGTCTTTCGTGCGATAGGGAGGGTAGAATTCAATATGAAAATGGGAATATTCTTTGCCTGTTCCATTAGTAGGTTGTTGATGAATGGCCATGATATAAGGGAGGGTAAAACCAAAAAGATTATCAAATTTCATCATTAAAGTTTTTAATATTATGGCTAAATCAATCTCTTCCTTTTCCGAAAAATCATTAAAAGAAGGGAGATGTTTATTGGCATAGATGTGCACTTCATAACTGTAAGAAGCGTAAAATGGAACAAAGGCAGTAAATAAATTATTGCTAATGATAATTCGTCCGCCATCTTTCTTCTCTTCTTCCAAGGTCTTGCAGAAGAGGCATTCCCCTTCTTTTTCTAAATACTCTTTGCTTGAATCCAATTCCTGTTCGATAATTGGTGGAATAAAAGGATAGGCATATATTTGGCCGTGAGGATGATGAAGAGTCACCCCTACTTCCTCCCCTTTGTTTTCAAAGATAAAAACATAATCGATAAAGTCTTTAGCTCCTAACTCCCGATAGCGATCTCTCCATACCTTTACCAATTTAACATAACGACTTAATGGTTTTCTCGACATAATCCCATCATGGTCAGAAGCAAATAAAACTACCTCACAAATTCCCTGAGCTTTACCATGTTTAAAAAATTTAGGATCTTTTTCGGTTACTTCTGGCAAGTCTTGTTGTAAAGATGGAAATTTATTTTCAAAAACTACCAAATCATAATCTTCGGCTGGTACCTCTGTAGCTAAACCTCCCTTTTTGGTAGGGCAAAGGGGACAATAATCTTTCGGAGGTTTATAGGTCCTGTCCTGCCGATGAGTGGCTATTATTATCCATTGTTTCAGGATGGGATTCCATCTCAGCTCTAACATCCGTGCTCTCCTTTTCTTCTTCGGTAAAAGTATAATAAATCAAATAACGACCGTCTTCTTTTTTAATTATTTTTTTATGTATTTGCATAAAAATTTCCTTCCTTATACCAATTCCATATTATTTTTCTATAACTTCTTAACTGGCACAGTTTCTTCTTGCATGGCAATAATGTTAATTATAATCTCAGCAGGTGGTAATTCATTAACATAAGCCTTTAAACCTATTTTCCCGGGTTCACGGCCTGCCTGAATAAATATCGCTCCTTTCCCCGCTTCCAGACTAAAAGGATTTTCACCAATTAACTTACCAGGACCTGCCATTTCAAAAAAAACAGGATGATGAGATAAATGTAATATTTGACTATTTTTATCTTGTAATTCAATTACAACTCTTACACAATCAGCTCCATCAGCAATTAATTCTGTATAATCGGATTTCAGCACTAATTTATTAGGTCTGCCAAAAGGATAAATTTCATGTTGAGCCACCTCTTTGCCATTTATTTTCCCTATTGCTTTAAGGCTGGTAATATTACTTGCCCCCCATTCCCACCAACTACAATTTTCAAAAATAAAGGGAGGATGAGGTAAATTTGAATAATTAATTCGATCAGGTTTAGCAGAATTAATATATTTCTCTCCTACATATAAATCAATTTCATCACAATTACTAAAAACGATAACTTCATCTCCGTAATCTTCGTTAAAAGAAGGAGTCAAATACCTTGCAATAAATACAACTTTTTCTATTTTTGGATCTATTTGACTTTTGTAAAAATAAGCTGCGAATTTGGGTAGACGAAAAATATCACATACACCGTGGTAACAGATTCTATCTCCAGAACCAAAATAAGTATGAGTATTATAATCAAAAGCACACCAACCAGATGCACCTGCTAAATTATGCATCCCATACTGGCAATTTTGAATTTTTGCATGATATACTGCGTGTTTAATTATCCGTTCTACACTATCATATGACTTAGTTGGATACATATGACCCATATATTCAGTAATCATATAAGGAATAAGATGTGGAGATTTTATTTTCCCCTTTAAATTATGTTCAAAATCATTGTAGATAAATACATCTTCAAGGAATTCACTCTCTCGAAAATTACGAACACCGCAAGTTTTTCTACTGCTATCCAAAGAATGAGCAATCCGATTTGTGTCTAAGTAAAAATCATGATCATCCTTAGATTCATTAATACGAACTCCCCAAAGGAAAATACTAGCATGATTACGATCACGAATAATCATTTCTTCTTCATTCTTTTTAGCTAAAATTTTCCATTCTTTGTCACCTATATATTGCCACCCAGGTATCTCCTCCAATACTAAAAGCCCTATTTCGTCACAACGAGTAAGAAAAGAAGGATTAGCCGGATAATGAGAAGAACGAACAAAATTTACTCCAAGACCGTATTTAAGTATCTCAGCGTCCTTCCGTTGACCTCGATCCGGCATAGCACCACCAAGATAGGGAAACATTTGATGGCGATTAAGTCCTCTTAACTTAAAAGATTCACCGTTGATATAAAATTTTCCATCATTTTTGAATTCAAATTTTCTAATTCCTATTTTCGTGTTGAAATCATCACAAATTCTATTGCCAATTTTAACTTGTGTATATACATCATAAAGATAAGGATGATTTGGATGCCACAGTTCTGGTTTCGAAAAAGAAATTTGTTCCTGTTTAATTGTGTTTTTACCAGTTTTAATAATTAAAGTTTTTTCTTTAGTTATTACTGTCTTATTGTTTTGATCTATCAGCTGGGTAATTATTGTAGCTTCTTTATTCTTATTATTTAAATTATTTAATTCAAATTTTGGATGAATTGTCGCTAACTTTTTAGTTGCCTCTATAATTTCCACAAAAGACCAGATAATATGCATGTTTTCTACTATCACCAGACGGACATTACGGTAAATTCCTCCGAAAAGCATATAATCAACTAATCCACCTTCAGGTGGGATATCAATTCTGCGGGTAGAATCTACTCTAACAGTAATTATATTTTTCCCCTCAAAATTTATATAATTGGTAATATCAAAAGAAAAAGAAGTATATCCACCTTTATGCTCTCCAATAAATTCACCGTTAACATAAATATTTGCATCACTCATAACACCATCGAATTCTACAATTATTCTTTTTCCTTTATATTCTTTATTTATATAGAAATTACGGTAATACCAAGAAATAAATTGATAATCCTTTTCCTCAAAATAATGGTGTGGTACAATTTTATTAGAATGTGGTAGATTAACTTTTACAAGTTTATTATCACCGGGGTGTATATTTTTTGCATTTTCTATATCTTTATTTAGAAAATACCAATCCGTATTAAAATTCAATATTTTTCTGTATTTCATTATAATAAATACCTCCCTATTTCTATTATTCTACTATGTTAATCTTTCAATAAAAATATCTAACAAAAGAAGATAAATACAATTATTTCTGTATTGTTTAAACCAACAAAGATCTGTTCACCAATAATTCCGGATGTAAAATAAAGTTTCAAAATAAATGTCTAGTAAACATTAAAATTTACGGACAATTCCTTATAAAATGGTACGATAATTCTCAAGATAAAATCATTAGAATCTCTTAACAATCATTCTTAGCATATCTTCTTTAGCCTTTAATGCTCCCAGCTGTTAACCCTTCAATAAAGTATTTCTGGAAAAGAAGGAAAAATATTAAAGGTACTATGGCCGCTATTATAGAACCTGCTGCTATTATATTCCATTGTGTTATCCATTCTCCCTGCATCGCGGTTAAACCAAGTGTAATTGGTTTGTACTTATCGCTTTGGATTAATATTAATGACCAAAGGTAATCATTCCATATCCAGGTGAATTCCAAAATTCCAAGTGCTGCCAGAGCAGGCAGTATTAGTGGCAAAACAATCTTTCGATATATTGTGAAATGTCCTGCTCCATCTACCGTTGCAGCATCAAATATACTCTGTGGTATCGTTTTCATAAAGTTTCTAAGAAAAAATGTGCAAAAACCAGTTTGAAAAGCTATATGAAACAATATTAAACCTATAAAACTATTATATATTCCTATTTTTATAGATAAACGATACACCGGGATCAATAGCATTTGAAATGGTATCAACATCCCACCAATAAAGATCAATAGTATAGGCTTTGAAAGTCTAAATTCATATCTGGACAAAGCAAAAGCACTTAAGCTTGATATAAACAGAGCACCCAAAACAGCAGGTATAGTTATGATAAAAGTATTTAGAAAGTATTGTCTCATGTTTCCATCTTCCCAAGCAATAGTAAAGTTTTCAAAATGCCATACCTTAGAGGGAAATAACCAATTATGCGTACTCATAAGGGTATCCATAGTCTTGAAAGAGGTAAAAAAAGCAGCTATAAATGGAATCAGCCAAATAAAAATTAATAAAGTAGCAAACGAGTAAAATACCACCTTTTTCATAGACTTACCTCTGATTTCATAACATGTCTCATATAAATTATAATAAAACTTAATGTTATCAAGAACTGTACCACAGCTATGGAAGATCCATAACCCATACGATAATTATGAAATGCCTGGACGTACATGTAATTTGCCATAACACTCGAAGAATAAAAAGGACCACCTCGGGTCATCACATAAATTATATCAAATGCTCTTAAGGAATCTATTACGTTAACCGTAATGGCTATAACTGTGGCAGGCCTTAACATTGGAAGAATTACATAGATAAATCTTTGCCATGAATTAGCACCATCTACACAAGAGGCATCAACAAGATTTTTGGGAACTTGTTTCAGGCCCGCCAAGAAGATGACCATTGCATACGGTATTTGCCTCCATAAGGCAGCCATTATAAGTGAGTAGGTCACAATTTTCGGATCACTTAGCCATCCAATCCCTTGGATTCCCAAAAAATTAAGAAATGTGTTCAATATACCATCCCTTGGCTCGAATATCCAAGACCATATTTGCCCTATAACCACAAAAGAAAGTGTCATTGGAAGAAACATAAATGTTTTGTATATTTTTGATCCTGCGAACCCCTGATCTAAAAACATTGCTACAGCTAAACCCAGTGGAACAGCCACTATTGCAAAACCTAGTAACCATTTTATATTATTCCAAAAAGAAAGTATTAAATATCGATCTTTAAATAATTCCCTAAAATTTACCAAGCCAACAAAATTTATTACCGGAGATACACCATCCCAGTTTGCAAAACTGAGAAACATTGTTTGAAACATAGGGATAATAACCCATATACTATACATAAGCAATGGGATAATTAAGAATGAATAGGGGACCCACCATTTACTCTTCAATGTTTTTCTCCTTACCTAACCAATAAGAGCCTAAAAGAATCTTTTTCAATTGATGGGAGGCAATATCAAGTAGGAATATCGCCTCCCATCAATTACGTTTTATTTTTGGTAAATTCTTTTTCTTTGATTTTCCAGGTTCTGGAGTATAGAATCTAATTTATCTGGTTGATCCATGAATTCGACGAAACCATTCATCCCAGCAGTTGCCATTTCTGGGTTTGAATCCCTGTCGTAGAATTGCATGACACCATCTGATTCAAGAATCATATTTAACCCATCCTGTGCATGTGGATCTGGAGCAGGAACAAATTTATTTGCGGCCAACCTGCCAAGCTCTTTTGCATTGTATTCTTGAGCATTTTTTGAAGCCAAGAACTCAAGAAAAACCTTTGCAGCCTTCTTATTAGCAGCTTTAGCCGGAATCATGAATCCATCAATAGGAGTATCTTCATAAAGCCCTATTTCACCATTAATCACAGGGAACCTAAAGAAATCCAAATCACCTTTTACATCTTCCGGTGCTACATCTTTAATGAATTGTCCCATAAGATACATTCCTGCTTCACCGGTGAAGAGATAATTCGCTGCTTCTTGCCAGGAATAAGAGGTATGGTTATCAATAAAATATCCTGCATCTACAAGCTCTCGCCAATATTTAAAAGCCCCTTCTATCCCAGTATCAGTGTATGGAATTTCCCCATTAGTTAGTTTGAGATGATATTCAAGTCCATTAACTCTCATATTAAGATAATCAAACCAACCAGCGGCTGTCCATAAAAATTTTGTACCAATTGTTATAGGGATATAATCATTTTCTTTAAGTTTGGCGCAAACATCCTTGAATTGTTTCCAGGTTACCGGTGTAGTAAGGCCAAGATCTTCAAAAATAGATTTTCTGTAATAAACACCCCACCAGTACCAGGAGACGGGAACAAAGTACAGCTGTTGGTCGAATGCACAAGCGCTCTTAAAGGCATCGGGAAAATAAGCTTCAAATCCGTCTTTGAATATATCATCGATTGGTTCTAATAGTTCCTTGCTTGCGAAATATCTCATTCTTTCTCCACTAAACCATGTCACAACATCTGGGGCTTTAGGAGAATTTAGCCATGTTCTCAATAGTGTTTTGAAATCTTCATGCGCAAATGTATTAACAGTCACTTCATATTCAGGATGTATCGCACTGAACTGATCTACTAATTCAGCAAATACCTTCTTAGGGGCAGGATCTGATTGATAGGAATTGATGATTAGCGTTTCTGCCGCCAAAGCAGTTACTGAAAAAGCTAACAACAGTAAAATTACAAGTAAAAATCTTTTCATTACAAATTCCTCCTTTTATTTTTCAAAAAATTAAAAATAACTAAAGCATGTTCGTTTTTCTACCTTTTATCACCTCCTTCAATTGGGCTAATTTTCCAGGTATTACCCGCTATGTTTCCCTCTCAACAAGATCCACACTCAGCATTATCTTTTTTGTTTTTTCCCTGCTACCGTTTATACGGGAAAGTAAAAGTTTAACACTTTCTACACCCAAATCCTGTTTCTTCAACCTGATAGTAGTTAATGGTGGGCTGATGAGTGAGCTGAAGGGGATATCATCATAACCGACTAATCCGATATCCTCAGGTATTCTTAAACCTTTTTCCTTTACTGCCTGCATAGCCCCAAAAGCCATCATATCATTGTAAGCAAAAATAGCGGTAAAATCTAAATTTTTTTCCAGCATTTGCTTGGTTCTTTCGTGCCCATTTTCCATATTTATATCTCCTACACTTATAAGCGACTCATCTAAAGATATTCTATGTTTATTTAATGCCCTTTTATATCCTTCTAGTCTACCTTTGGCAGGAGATTTGTATAAAAATCCATCTATTAAGACTATTCGTTTATGCCCTTTCTTAATCAGATATTCTGTTGCCAAAAATCCTCCTTTAACTTCATCATTATAAATTGCATCTATCTCAATATTTTCAAAATCTCTACCCACAACCACAAAAGGGATATTCGCTTCAATAAGATTCTTTATATCATCATCCTTGTCTTGAACCGGAGTTATAAGTAATCCATCTACTCGTTTTGCTAATAATAAATTTATTGCTTCTTCTTCTTTCTTATAATCTCTTTGAGTATTGGTAAGAATTATATGATAGTTTTTCTCTCGGGCTGCTTCTTCCATTCCATTCAAAACCTCAGCATAGAATGGATTCCTGTTGTCTGCTATTATTACTCCTATGGTTCCGGTTCTTTTGGTCCTCAAGGCTACTGCGGTGTCATTTCGAACATATCCCAATTCTTGGGCAACTTTTAGTATCCGCTTCTTGGTCTCTTCGTTTATATCCGGTTTATTATTAATTGCTCTCGATGCAGTGTTTACAGAAACTCCTGCTTTTTCTGCTACCATCTTTAAAGTTATATACTTCATATTATTTCTTACCTTTCGTTAACGTTACCGATAACGTTAACATAAAAATAGCACAGGATTTTATGTATGTCAATATATTTTAGAGGAATTTCTAAACTTTTGTTTAAGTATTAATTAAAATGGTAATTTATTTGGGTGAAATTTATTAATTAGGGGTTTGATTTATCAAACCCCTAATTATTGCTCTAACTCAAATTATTATTTTCTTTTCGTGCCGATGTTCAGATAATTAGCGATATTGGCATCTTTGTTTAGATGGAATTTAATCTTGCTTGTTGTTGAAGTTAAAAGAGTGGCTACTCCTGGCCCATGTCCGGCAATTACACAATCACTATGGACCACT
>NMQN01000319.1 GCA_003575245.1 Candidatus Atribacteria bacterium 1244-E10-H5-B2
GGATAAGAAGGGTTATCTACAATCTGGACAAGATCAATAATTCAGGCGATAAGATAATTTTTCTCCTGGAAGGTGAAAAGGATTGCGATAATCTGATGACCCGATTCGAGGGGATCCTGGCGACCACTTCGGATATAGGAGCAGGCAGGGGATTTAAGAAATGGAGACCCGAATATTACGATTTCTTTCAGGATAGAAGCATAATTATTATACCGGATAACGATAAGGTAAGCAGGACATTTTACCGGGATATCGGGAATAGCCTGACTGGAATTGCTAAATCAGTTAAATGGGTGATCCTGCCGGGGCTTAAAGAACACGGAGATATTACTGACTGGCTGATACAGGGCGGAACTTTAAAAGAGCTTTTTAAGCTGATCGAGAAGGCTCCGGAGTTTCCTTTACCGATACCTCTTGAAGATAGGATCGAGGTAAATTTAGAGGAGATATTAGAATCTGATTTACCACCGGAAGAAATGATAATCGAAAACGGGATAATGGGAACTAAGAATTACGTTCTTGTCGTCTCCAGGCACAAAAAAGGCAAGACTTTATTCAGTCTGAATTTGGCCTTAAACCTGATCTCGAAAACTCCCTTTTTAGAGACTTATCCGGTAAAGAGAAATTGTAAGGTTTTATATATCTATTCAGAATCTAATATCTATAATCTGAATAAGGTTATATCTTTACAGATAGAAGGACTAAAAGAACTGGGAATAATAATACCTAAAGAATGCTTTAAAAATTTCCTTAGCTACAATACAAGAAAAGAGCTATTAATTATAAGTTTAACGCCGAATGATGACTTATCAAGACTTCAAAAATGCCTGGACACTTTCGAGCCTGATGTGATTATAGTTGATCCCATTTCGAGGATTGCTACCTTTAATATGAATAAAGCAGAGAATATCACAATTTTTAACAATCTGATGATCCGAATGAGGGATTGCCTCTGGGTAATCGTTCACCATACCAGGAAAGAAGAAGCGAAACCCCGGCTTAAAAACCCTCCACCGATAGACAAAATAGCCTTATTCGATAGTATTCGAGGATCCTCTGCCTGGTGTAATAATGCAGATACTATCATCTGTTTAACTCAATCGGGAGACGATCTACCGGAGAACTTTTTAAAGGTATTCTTTGAATCGAAAAGAGGATATGAGCCTGATCCTTTAGAGGTTAAGTGGGACCTTAAAACCCTGAATTATGAGCTTATAGATATAACCGATCTGCATAAGAAAGTCAAAATAACCTATTCGGATATGATGGAATATATAAAAAAGAACTTCGGAGATAGAAAATACAGGTATAAAGAACTGACCGATCCTATATCTCAAAAATTTAAAGTCAAGCCTCAAAGTGTTTGCAAGTTACTTTTACAGGCCAGGGATAGTGAAGATATGATCAAAGACGAGGGCAAATTCGGAAAGTGGTATATCTCGAATCAGGGCAAACTTGACTTCAAGAGTGTTGATATATAAGGATTATAAGAGTCTTTAGAAGGATATTAACTCCGGGGATTAACCGGATTAAGACTACCCTTCTCAAGAGATACACATAAATAGTTAGTAAATAGTTAGTAACCTATATATATATATAGTTATAGTAAGTAAATAGTAAGTAAATTGTTGGTAAATTGTTGGTAAATTGTTGGTAAATGAAAAATATGCCATATGCTTACTAACAAGTTACTAACTCATTTACTTTCTCAAACCGTTGGTATATAAGGGTTATAGGCGGTTTTGTCTATAAATATCTGTATATCTACCTATCAAGGAAAGGAGAATTGAAATTATGAGATTAAAAAATAATTGCGGAATCCGGGCTATCGATGAGGCCAGAATGGTAAAAATAGTTTCTGAGACTACGCTGTTTTTAGGAGAATACCTGAGTATGGATTCTGATCTGTTTGTGTCCAGGAATGGGAAAGTGAAGATCTATTCAATACCGGCGCAGGGGATTATCCGAATAGATATAAAAATAAATGAATATTAGTTTATTTTGTTAAATAAAGTGGTAAGAAAAGGCCAAAAAACAGAGTTTAAGGGAACCCTAAAAACAGGGTTCAGGCGTTTATTTCCTATTCGATATAAAAGGGATTAAGTATAATACAGGGAAAGTCAAAAAAAAAGACGCTGTGAGGGTATATATAGCTCAATTCGTCGGAGCTATTGGAGATAGGTTTTTTGCTTAATGAAACTATTCTTTGAGATATGAAAGGATAAAAATAAAGAGATGGTTTGTTTTTTCTTTTTAACCTTTAACGCATTTCTTTTAGATAGATTAAATAAAAAAAACAAAAAATCACGAAATCGGAGAAAATCGGGAAAAATCGAAAAATAAGACCGTTTGTTTATAAGGGTTACAAGAGACGGTCTGCCTTTATCGGAGCTTTTTTTTGGGTATCGGAGCTATCGGAGCTATTGAAAAGTGAATTTTGGATTTTAGGGGGGTTTTGGTGGCTATAAGATTTTTTTAAAAAATCGGAGCTACCGGGTTTAACCATAGTTAGATAATTATCTTTTATTTAACATATAAGAGATTGAGTTAAATTTAAAAAGTCATATAAAATAAGGATTACAGAATATTGGAATCTGATTGAAAACAAAACTTGCTTTTTTGCTTGTCTTATGTTACAATTCTGGTCAGATAGATTTAATAAGATATGGGAGGTAAAAAGTAATGAATATCGTAGAGCCAATAAGGTCAGAAAATTCAATCAGACAGATTAGAGGGAACCTATTTAAACAAAAGAATCCCCGGGATTTTTTATTATTCGTTTTTGGTATTAACTCCGGCCTGAGGATAGGGGATATATTATCTCTTAAACTTGGAGACGTCAAAGATAACCAGGGGAATCTGAAAGACCACTTAGAAATTAAAGAACAAAAGACCGGTAAGACCAGGAAGGTGCATTTTAATAAGCAGATTAAAGAAGCTATAAATTTTTATATTGAAAAGACTGATATATTCGACCTGGAGCAATATCTATTTACCAGTGAAAAATCAAAAAAAAATAAACCACTTACCAGGATTAGAGCCTATCAGTTAATAAATGCCTGGTGCCGGGAAGTTGGGATTAAGCATAAGGTTGGAGGTCACACACTGAGAAAAAGTTTTGGCTATCACTTGCGGAAACAGGGAATCAGTATCGAAAGGATCTCTAATTTATTGAATCATCGAAACGTCAAAGTAACTTTTAGATATATTGGGATAAATGATGATGAGAATAAAGAGGTTATTAATGGATTCGGAATCTAAGGGGGTAAATATATCTATGAGAAATGAAAGGTTAGAATCTGCTTTAGCCTGGTGTAGAAAAAATAATATAGAATCGATCCGATTAAACTTTTTTAACCGGGAATCTAAGAGGAAACGATTTAAAGAGAAAAGAGGCAAGTTTTTAACGAAAAAGGCCAATATACGCTTATGATTGTATGTTAAATTTATTTGACCCCCCTTAAAAGCGAAATTTGAAGGCCTTATTTTTAGCTTAATCAACGAAAAAGCCTTATATTCTATAACTTGTAGCTGTTTTCAGGCTTTAAAGTTTTTATAAGATACATAAAATCATACAGGGGAACGTAAGATTGACGCTTAGAGGGGCTTTAAAATCGTTTTTTGAGGGTATTTCTACCCTCTTTTTTTATCCGGATAAAGAGATCCCTATAAAAGTTTTATGTAAAGCAACCTCATTTTAGCCGATTATCCCTTATTCTATAAGGCTTTTAGCCGAAAAACTACGCTATATATGGGGGTATATTCTAAAGGTTAAAAAAGCTGAAAAAGCGGTTTGAAAGCCTTATGTAAAGTAATTATGGTATTCAATTTTTTTCTATAAAATAGTATTGCAATATAATGCTTTAATGTGGTAATATTAAAGAAAAATAACAGGGGGTTTAAAATTGTGGTTATAAAAGTAGATAAAAAGAAGCTGTATTCAGTGAAGGAGCTCACTTCTATACTCCATTTAACACCGTTGACTATATGCGAATATTTCAGAAAAGGCAAACTCAAAGGTCATAAGATCGGTAAAAACTGGTATGTAAGTAAAGAAAATTTAGATAAATTTCTATCCGGAGAAGACAATAAAAGATAAGCCGAAGGGGATAAATGAGGTTAAATTTTAAAACTCTAAAAAAATTTTGCCTTTTTATAAGTGGGAATCGAAGAAGGTTTGACCGAAAAAAAGAGGAACGAGCATTAAAAATTTAGGGAAGGGGTGATAAATAAAAGCTATGAATACCAGGGAAGAAATTATTAACATTTTATCTAAAAATAAAAAACCTTTGGGCCCTAAAAAAATAGCCTTTGAACTTAAAAAAGCAGTGCAAATATAAGGAAGATTCTATCTAACCTGTGCAGAGAGGGGAAGATCACCAGGGCGGGCTTCGGTAAGTATTCGGTGCTAACTGTGAATGAAAGTGTGAATGTCGAAACTCCAAAGGCAAAGAAGTTAATCAATAGGGAAATCAATAAATACCGGAGAACTTATTTTCAGAGGCTAAAAATAAAAGATCCCGAAGCCTACGGAAAAATGAGAAAGGCAAAAAACAGGTATCTCAGAGATTGGCGGGCCAGGAATCCGGACTACAATAAGAATTGGCTAAAAAAATATTATAAAAAATATCCAGAGAGGGTCAGAGAATATCAGAGAAGATACTGGTTAAAGAGGGCTATGTTGTCAGATTAAAAGGGAGATGATAAATAATTGCTCAGAAGGGTATAAATTTTAGCGATTTAGGGTATTTATGAGGATAATTGAGGGTAGTTTTAAGTAACTAAAGATTACTGAAATTCTGGGTACTAGTCCAAAAACTTTAAATAAAGAATTGCATCAATTCTATGAAGCCAGAAAGAAGGAGCTAGAAAAAAAGATAAAGAAAAGTAAATGCTAAATGATTAGGGAGGTGATTTATGAGGATAGATAGGAGAAATATAGTTAAGTCGGTTGAAAATTTAAAAAAGAAGGAGATAAAAAAGAAATGAAAAAAAGAAAATATTTATCGTTGGGCTTAAGTTTCTTATTGATGGTGGTTTTAGTACTAACCTGTTGTCCATCATCAGTAGTAGCAGATGAGCCTGTAACAATAACGTGGTGGCTAGAAGCGGTGTTGCCAAAAGAGGTAGAAGCTCTGGAACAACACCTTATCGAACCCTTTGAGAAGATCTATCCACATATTAACATTGACATATCTGTACACCCAGACCTGTTTGAGGTCCTCAGATTATCACTGCCAGTTGGTACAGGACCAGACATAGTTCTAACAATGGGACCAGCAGAGGCGGCCAGATATGCAGCAGCAGGTCTGTTAGCTCCACTAGATGAGTACATCGTTAAAGCTGGGTTGGATAAGCTGATTGCACCCCTTGCCTTGGAACTTGGCACGGTCGAGGGAAAAATCTATTCGATACCTAAAACTTTTGAAAGTATGGGAATCATATACAATAGGAGCCTGTTTGATGAGTATGGTTGGAAACCGGCCACTAATCGCCAAGAATTCGTTGCTCTTAAAGAAGCAATAAAGGCTAAGGGAATCCTGCCTATAGCAGCAGGTAACATCGAGTGGCGGCCGACGAATGAATGGTTTGTGACAGTATACCTTAATCACTATGCTGGCCCAGAAAATGTATATAAGGCTTTAACTGGGCAACTTGCGTGGGATGCCCCAATATTCGTAGAAGCGATTGAGATGTTCAGGCAAGATTTTCTGAACTACTGGACAAAACTCGGCTTCTACCCGGTTCTGACTTTTCCGGATGTTATGATTCAATTAGCTACGAGAAAAGCAGCTATGACGGTTGTGGGTTCGTGGGGGTTCAATTGGGTTGGAGATCCAACGTATTGGCCTACTGATGACCGATGGGATTGGACTCCATTTCCTTCTCTGCGTCAGGGAGTTGAGTACCCATCTGTTGCCATTGGGGTAGGGACAACTTTATCTGTGAGTATGTTGTCTCCCCACATCGATGAAGCAGCGACATTCGTAGTGTGGATACTGGGCCACAAAGAAGGTATTGCCAATTTGTTGCTAGATCACCCCGGCGAATGGATCGTTCCCATCGAAATTCCTGAAGAGCTCATTCCATCAGATGTTGACTCCGTGTTTGTAAAACATATCCGGACTCAGAGTGATCTGATTGATAAAGGTGCTTATGGTTATACGACCTGGACCTGGTTAGCTCCGGAGACATGGCTTTGGTGTTATGAAGGGATAGAGGAGGTGTGGATGGGTTCTCTAACCGCAGGGGAATATATGGAGAAATGGAACGATATCTTCCAGAGAGAACTTGCGGCTGAACTAATCCCACCAGTATCTCCCAGGGAATAAGGATAAGAAGAAGATAAAGAGGAGAAGAAGGCTCAATGCTATACCTAATACTTCTCCTCTTATCTTCTATTAAGCTTGATTTTTTATAAAGTCACACTAGAAAGGGGAAATATCTATGAGGGGTACAGTAAGAAAACTGATTTCAGTTAGCCCTTTTATCGGTCCGGCTTTGTTATTGAATGTGATTATTATCTTAATCCCAACCATTTTAACAATGGCATTGGCTTTCTTCGAATGGGACGGACTTGGGAGCTTGCGGTTTGTCGGAGTGGCGAATTTCCGGAACATCTTTTCACAAGTCATTTTTCTGCGAGCACTAAGAAATAATATCGTGTGGACAATTATCTTCCTTACTATCCCTATGTCCATGGGTTTAGTTGTAGCCGAACTACTTAGAAGAACAAGATGGCATTTCCTTAAGCCGATTTATTTTATGCCCACTACGCTAGCGATTGTAGTTAGTGCTTTCGTATGGGGTTATATTTACCACCCTATTCGCGGCCTGGGAGCAGTTATAGGATTGCCCCCTATATTAGGTCAGCCTAGTACCGCCCTCTATGCTATAGCTTTTGTGAATGTTTGGGCGTGGTGGGGATTTTTATGTGCAGTATTTCACAGTGCTATTCAAGGAATTTCACTAGATTTATACGATGCTGGAGCCATGGATGGGACTACTAGGTGGCAGGAATTTTGGTATATAACTTTACCTCAGATTATGCCGAGCATAATCTTTATGGGCATCATGACCATAATTTGGTCGTTTCAGGTGTTCGATTGGGTTTGGGTTACAACTGAGGGTGGGCCAGGAGGAGCTACAGAGTTATTAGCTACGCTTCTTTTTAAAAGAGGCTTTCAGGCACGTATTCTCGGAGAAGCTGCTGCTATCGGAGTGATAATATCACTATTTGGAGTTTTATCAGTGAGTCTATTATATTATCTACAATACAAAGGAGCGGAGGTTTAATTATGAGAAGTAAAGGTATAGCACATATCGTAGAGTGTGGTGTGTTGATATTACTTCTATTGTTTGTGCTAGTCCCCTTGCTTATAGCTATAAGCATCTCTCTGAAGACTACCGCCGAGATATTCGCAGATCCTTTAGGGTTCCCACGTAGTTTTTATTTTGCAAACTACATTGACGCTGTTGTGGTCACCGATCTTGGACGAGCTTTTTTCATTAGCACGATATTGACTGTGGGTACGGTTTTAGGAGTCTTTATTACAGCTACCCCCGCAGCTTATGCTTTAAGTAAAATCAAGTTTCCAGGTAGACCGTTTTTAATAGTTTATATTTTCTTTAGCACGACTATCCCGGCTCAGATCTTCATTATACCATTGTTTCATATCTTTGTACGGATTGGTTTCGTCAACTCACTCCCCGGATTGATCTTAATCTATGTAGCAGTTTTCTCTCCTTTTGCAATGTTACTAATGCGCTCTTACTTTATCAACATTCCGGATGAGTTGTTAGATGCAGCATTGGTAGATGGAGCTTCAAGATGGCAAGCATTTTGGCGGATTATCGTGCCAGTGGTACGGCCTGGAGTCTCTATAGCAATGGTCATCGTTGCAATGGGGAGTTGGAATCAGTTTCTACTGCCACGCACGTTTCTTCTTGACGTGCGCTTACGGCCAGTAACGCTAGCCCTCGTTAGCCTGCAAGGGCAATGGGTTGCTGAATGGGGGATGTTGTTTGCCGTCGCGATCCTAATCTCTTTGCCTATACTGATAGTGTTTGTTTTACTACACCGCCAGATAAGTGCTGGATTAGCTGGCACTGGATTAAAGGGATAATGCAGGCTACAACCAGGACTGGATTTATGTATGTAATAATAGAAACATAATTTACGGTACTGTCAAAAATAATATGGAAAAATGTCAAGAATAAATTTCCACAATAAAGGAGGAATAACACGATGGATTTCGTGAACATAGCTACAATCCTGTTCTATGAATTGAAGCAAAAAAAGGAGGAAGGTTGCGACATAGAACAGTTTGCAGACAGATTTCAAGAGCTTGTCGGGGATATTCCGGCAAGCAAATTTATAAAATTTGAGGAAGTATCAACCGAGATTAATGAGGAACAGTTAGAGGAACTTTATAAAGAAGTAACAAATTTGGAGTCGTGTGATAAGGGATATAAGGAACCTTTTACTTTTCAAGACATCTCCAATTTATCACCTGGGAAGCTGGTACAGATTTCTCATTCTGGATTGGATCTGAAAGACAAGATATACGGTGCCTGGCAGGGACGCTGTGCTGGCTGTCTCTTAGGCAAGCCAGTAGAAGGTTGGGGTAAGGCACAGATTGAAGATTACTTAAAAAAAGCAGGTGAATATCCGCTCCGAAATTATTTCCCTAAACCTGTTTCAGATGAATTTGCAAACTATCTCCACCAAGAGTCAGCTGGGGCATTACGGGGACACATAACTCATATGGTTAGAGACGACGATATAGACTATCCAATTCTCAACCTTAATGTACTTGAGAAATTCGGCAAAAGCTTTACCAGCAAGGATGTGGCTAGTGTTTGGTTGCAGAATCTTCCTTATGAAAAAACATATACCGCTGAAAGAGTTGCTTACAAGAACTTTATAAATGGGATTTGGCCACCAGAATCCGGCCGGTATTATAATCCCTATCGGGAATGGATAGGAGCACAAATACGTGGAGATGTCTTCGGTTGGGTTAATCCCGGAAACCCACGGGCGGCCACCGAGATGGCTTATAGGGATGCGATAATTTCCCATAGGAAGAATGGCATTTACGGAGAAATGTTTGTGGCGGCAGCGACATCTATCGCATTGGTCTTAGATACTAATAAAGTTATTGATGTAATCGAGACAGGGCTATCAGTTGTTCCCCAAGACTCACGTTTTGCTATCGCGTTAAGGAACACCATTAAATGGGCAGTTGCTGATAAAGACTGGGAGCAAACTTTCACTAAAGTTATGGATAATTATGGAAAATACCACTTCGTCCATACAATAAATAATGCGGCCATAGTTGTGCTGTCACTCATTCATGGAAATGGAGATTATGAAAAATCCATAAGTATAGCCGTGATGTGTGGTTTCGACACAGATTGCAACGGTGCTACCACAGGTTCGATCATTGGCGCTCTAAGCGGAGCCCACCAGTTACCGGACAAATGGATTCGATCCCTAAACAATAGAGTGGATAGCCTTATAATCAATGATTCTAGAGTCAGCATTTCTGATTTGGCTGATAGGACTGTATCACTTGTCCAAAGTATAGGAAGGGCGGGATGATTAGTACATAAAAAGAGACAAAACCAAAAGAAAAGAAAATAAAATTCAAAACTACAACGAAAAGATGGGTTTATTTCCGTAGAATGGAGGGATAGGAAAGTAAATTCCAAATATTCAAGTATTAAATAATAGAGGAGGAGTAAGTGTTATGAAGAAAATAATTATTGATACTGATATCGGAACTGATGTTGACGACGCAATAGCTCTTATTCTAGCTTTAAGGTCTTCGGAGTTAAAGGTAGAGGCTGTAACAACTGTATATGGTGATGTAGATTTAAGATCAAAAATAGTTATAGAATTATTAAGCCTGATGGGAAAACTTAACGAATTTCCTATTGCAAGCGGTGTGTCTGAACCTTTACTAAAAAACCATGATATATTCTGGGCAGGATACGAAGGAGAAGGTATTTTAACAGATGAGGATAAGGATCTTAAACCAATAAGAAAGCACGCAGTTGATCTTATTATAGAAAAAATAATGGACAATCCTGGAGAGATGACCCTTCTTTTAATAGGACCATTGACAAATATGGCCGTAGCAATTATAAAAGAGCCTTCGATCACGAAGAATACAAAAGAAATAGTCATGATGGGAGGAGTTGCTAGAATATTCGAAAATGCATTATCTTTACCTTATATTGAACATAACATAAAATGTGACCCTGAATCCGCTTCTGTTGTTTTTCGATCTAATATTCCGATTACTATGGTTGGGTTAGATGTAACAACCAAAGTTCCTATTAATCGTTCTCATTTAGAACAGATAAAGAAGATAAATAATCCTCTTATGGACACTTTATCCAATATGATAGAAATATTCTGGGATTTTATAAAAAGAAAATTTGGCTTGTCAGGAAATGAAAGCCCAATGCATGATCCATTAGCAATTGGTGTTTCTATGTATCCTAATATAATAAAAACGGTTCAGTGCAAAGTTTTAGTAGAAACAGTAGGGCAATATACGACTGGCCAAACCATAGTTGTTCCCGATAGTAATGGAAATGTCAAAGTTGCTTATGATGTAGATAATCAGAGATTTATTGATTTATTGATGAATAGGATTCTGATAATATGAAAGGTAATTATCCCGGCAATCCGGCTTTCTCGCCAGAGTTCTCGGATTGCCGGTTCCTGCTCTCCGATTTAAAAGGTCTCTCTCGGGGGGCAGGGTTATTTTTAAAAGTAGGGGATAATCTAATATGAGAGAATCAAAGGTGAGTAAAAAGACGATATTTCTGGGAATAATGAGGC
>NMQN01000593.1 GCA_003575245.1 Candidatus Atribacteria bacterium 1244-E10-H5-B2
CTTTTTCTCTAACTCCCTCCTTCTTTCTTCGTAGAATTGGTGTAGTTCTTTATCTAAAGTTTCTGGACTGATACCCAGAATTTTAGTAATCTTTTTAGTCTGGCTCTCGGAGGGGATGAGTCCACCAGTCTCAAACTGGGAAATGTGAACTTGGGAGACTCCCATCAGAATAGCCAAATCTACCTGGGTTAATCCCTTCTCTTCTCTCCTCTTTTTAATCGGATTGATTATCATTTTTTTCCTTTGCCTCCTAATAAAAAAAGGCCTGACTTCTTAACCGGAGCCGAGCCCTTATTGTTTTTTTCCTATATGTGATATAATAAATTAAGAGCTTGAGGAACAGTAAAGGATTTAAGCTCCCGTTCGGGCCCGCTTATCTCGGTCTGGTGATGATAGCGGGCTTGTTCATTTAGTAGTATTATATATAATAATTATAAGGATGTCAAGTTTATCGTTCCAAAATATTTTTTTGTGCCCATACCCTTTTGGCACAACGTTTTGAGCAATACGCCCGATCTAAACTTATCGGAATAAAAATTCAGGAAGCAGAAAATTGTTCTCCGAGAAACAATTCCCTCACATTGCAACATATTTTTTGCCCGAGTGATTCTCGGATAACTGCTAAAAAATTAGGTATAATCATACCGACCACCCTAAAAGACTCCCCTCAAAATCGCTTAGGTTAGCTTTATTCTTGGCGACTAAGTGATAAAACTGCTAATAACTGAAAGGTTGACTTTTGTTAACCTGAAAATGTAACCTTTTATTACATCGATCCCCTTTTTTTTTGTAAGATAAACCTTACATTCTTTACTTTAACCCCTAACCCTTTCTTTTTATCAGAATAACCTTCATTTCCTTCATTTCCTTTTTGTCTAAATAGCTTTCGTTTCTTTCGTTTTGAATATAGACCCTGACCCCTAAAAATAGCATCATCATAAGGCAAGAAACCCTTATCATTACTTCAAGACAGGGTAAAGACCCCTGACCCTTTTTTAAAGGTAGGAGCTCCTGATCCTTTTTTGTGCTTTTCCTTTCCTTTTTGTCCTTTTTAAGTAGGGTCAGTTGAATTTTCTGTCCTGGTATTTTAACTAAAAAAGCAGGTTAAGGTATAAATGCTTATCATTGCCTTAAAAATAAAAATATGTGCGAATAAAGATACTCTACGTTCGTTTTTGGGGGTATTCTAGAGATTAAACTGGTATTAGTGGAGAAGTAAAGAAAGCAAGATCAAAGTAGTTTGACCTTGAAAAATTAGGATAGGTTATCTAAGAGGTGCTTCTAATGGTGAAATTTGCCTTTTTAAGTGCCTTCCTACCCCTGTTATTAGCTTACCAGCTATCGACCCCTTACCATACCCTATATAATTTATCCTATCCCTGTAAAACCCTGTTAGATAGGTTCCTTTTTAAGGTATAGATAAGAGACTCCCATGCGTATAACAGCCCCATGAGCGGCCTCGTTTTACGTCTGTTCCTAATCTGTTCTTAACCTGTTCCTCGTTCTGTTCCCCGTTCTGCTCCTCGCTACCTTGATATTTATTATAATTTACAATGGTTATAACGATATATCTGTTTGTCGTTCTGTATGCAATATTTTCATCAATTTTTAGAGCTAACAAAAAGTTTTCTACATGCTTTACAGACTGAGGAAGAGTAACAGAAGATATACTTGGGATAAGATTCCGATGACCCCCCGACCCCCTGCCTTTGCGTATCAGGCCTCAAGGAATCAATCAATTAATTAAAGCTTAAGATGGGACATAAAAGCCTGAAACTATGAAAAATCCTGTGTTTCTGCTTCTTCCGGAGTCAATAAGCTTTGATCTGGACCCGAATTGGCTACAATCTGACCCGATCCTCAACATCTTTTTAAGTTATAGACCCTAATAAAGCTTTTATCTCTTTACTTACTTGACAAACTTGCCTTATTGTGTTATATTTAGTTAGGCTTAAAAATAAAGGGTTTAGGAGGTTTCTAAAATGTTAAGAATTAAGATCGAAACTAAAAACGCCGCTTTCGATGGTAACTTAAAAGATGAAGTAGCGAGATGCTTAAAAGATGTGATCGAAAAAATTACATCTCCCAGTTATGCAGGATACTCTCATATCGAATTTCCTATACACGACGTAAACGGGAACAATGTAGGCAATTTTAAACTTACTAAATAGCTTTATAGACTCCATCTTTACCGGTGGAGTTTATTAAGGTCATTTTGTTAGATACTATTTTATTAAAAGGAGGTGAATATAATGTTAAGCGTTCAAGCCACTGTAGCTCAAACCATAAGGAAAGAGTTGAAAGAGAAGTTCCCAGGTATTAAGTTCTCCGTTAGATCCGAATCTTTTGCCGGTGGTAACAGTGTAGATATTTATTACACCAATGGAGTGCCGGAGGATGAGGTTAGAAAGTTAGTTAATAAATACGAATCTGGGCATTTTGACGGTATGACTGATTGCTATAATTACCATAGCAATAGGGATTACCCAACTTCTAAATATGTTATGGTCAACAGAAAAATTACTGATGACATCCGGGAAAAAACTAAAATAGATATAGCCAAAAGATATGGGCTTGAAGATATAAACAACGAGCGGGAATGGTTTGACAAGTTTCAAGCTTGGTCGAATACTGTGGTATATAGAGAGTTAGTTAATAAAACTATTTAGAGTTTAAGGAGGTTTTTAGAATGTATCTTAAATGTAAATCTAATGTTAAGGTCCACGATGCGGAGGAGGTTGCTAAAGTCTTTTATGATGTGCTTAAAGTTGAGCATAAGATTGATCAGAACAAAGAGCATTTCTGGGTTATGGGTTTAAATACTAAGAGCCGGGTTTTGTATCTTGAATTAATCAGTCTAGGAACTCTAACCGAAGGTTTAGTACATCCCCGGGAAGTCTTTAGGAGTGCAATCTTTAAAGGTGTTTGTAGTCTGATAATCTGCCACAATCACCCCAGCGGAGAATCCATCCCAAGCGAAAGCGATAAAAAAGTAACAGAAAGATTAGTTATAGGAGGCGATATTTTAGGAATTGAGATTCTAGATCACATAATTTTAGGGAAAAATGATACCTTTAGTTTTAAGAAAGAAGGAATTTTACCAGTCCTTGATGATGAGGTTATATTATGAAAATAAAAATAATAAAAAAAAGTGAATTAAGAGAGTTAACCAAAACTAAAACTCTTCGGGAAATTGGTAAAATTTATGGAGTAACTCACGAAAGGATCCGCCAGATATGCGTTATGTGGGGTATAGCCAGGAGGGGCTGGAATAAAATCAAACTGGTAGACGATGAGACAAAATAATACAAAATAGAAAGTTCTTTCATAGCTTCCCGATAATCAAATTTAGGATATTCTTTTAATCTTTATATAAAGGCTAGACATCAATTTTTATATTTTCTTTATTTTTCCGCATTTAAAACCCCTTTTAGATCCCAAAGCCATTAATAACCTCTTTATTTTCATCATCATTGATTCCAATGTAACGAAAAGTTACTTTAATATTCCGGTGATTTAATAGGTTAGAGATCCGTTCAATACTTACGCCCTGCATCCTCATGTGATAGCCGAAGGTTTTTCTTAAAGTATGGCCTCCAACCTTGCAGTCAAGCCCTACATCTTTACACCATTTATTTATTAATTGATAGGCTCTGATCCTGGTAATAGGTTTATTCTTCTTTGATTTTTCATTAGTGAATAGGTATTGATCCAGGTTAAATATTCCGGTCTTTTTTAAATAATGATTCAAGGCCTCTTTGATCTGCTTATTAAAAAATACTTTCCGGGTCTTCCCGGTCTTTTGCTCTTTGATATCTAAATAGTCTTTGAGATTCCCCGAAGTGTCCTTGACATCTTCAAGTTTCAGGGATAATACATCCCCGATTCGTAGGCCGGAGTTAATACCAAAGACGAATATTAAATAATCCCGGGGATTCTTTTGCCGGTATAAATTCCCCCGTATCTGCTTTATCTGATTTTCTGATCTGATTGGCTCAACGATATTCACATTAAGCACCCCCTATATCATATTATATCTATCTGATAAAATTATAACATAGGTTAAACAAAAATACAACTATTATATTAAAATAAATTCAAATATTCTATAACCCTTATTTTATATAGCTTTTAGAATTATACACAATAAGCTTTGTGTTAAATACGAAGTCCAGAGTAATCTATCGAATTTTTATCATTTTTCAGTTATTCTCGCTACTTTGGACATCCACTCTTTCCCTTTCGATCCTTTGGGCTTCTATGTAATTATCACCGGCTTGCTCAACTTTTTCCTTCATAGGACATTGAGACTTCAAGGGGCAGGTTATATAAACTATTTTTTTTAGGGTAATTGTATTTCCGATTGGCATTCCGTCTTTACCGGTTAGTTCGAGCTTACTTCTATCTGCGGGATACTCTGCCTTAAGCTTCCAGGCCATATCTAAATATTTGACCCTTACATTAAAATCTGGCACATCAACAAAATCAATAGTTTTAGAATCTGC
>NMQN01000508.1 GCA_003575245.1 Candidatus Atribacteria bacterium 1244-E10-H5-B2
AATTTTATATCTCCTTCAACCGCCATTTTCTTAATCTGTTTTAGATTGACCAGGAGAGATTGACCAGATCTTATAATATAAGCAGTTAAATTATTTGCCCGGCTTAACCTGCGAGTAGGGAAATCATTGTCTTTTTCATCTCTATGATAAGGGAAAGACATTTCGTCTTTTTCGACATCAACTAAAGCAATAAAAAAATTAGTTGCATCTATGATATTATTTAATTCTTGATGAATTAGAGGGTAGAGCTGTTTAAGGGATATGTCAGAATTTGCAGCTTTAGAGATATTATATAAGACTGTATTTAACTGTTCACTCTGCTTCCGTTCAGTGATATCTTTATATAAAACGACGGTTCCTTGAGGTTTTTTATCAATCATAACCGGGCCTGCAGATATAATTACGGGAAATAAAGTCCCGTCTTTCTTCTTTCTAATAGTCTCATACTCTAAAAAGTCTTCCAACATTTTTTGGGTGAGCCTCTTTCCTTCCTTTGTCTTACCTGCAGGATGAATCATCCCTTCATCGATATTTCTACCTCTAATCTCTTTTAAGGTATAACCAAAAATTTTGGCAAATTGGGGGTTTACATTTATGATGTTGCCTTCTTTATCAATATACAAAGCAGCTTCGGGACTACTTGCAAAGAGACTGGCAAACATCTTTCTTGCTTTTTCGAGTTTTTTTTCAGCTTTTTTGCGCTTGGTGATATCGCGAACATAAGCTATAAGTCTGGATTTTCCTCTCATGTTGACAAGTTTAGTGGCAATTTCCGTGGGAAAGAGGGTGCCGTCTTTCTTTTTATTTATACGGGGAACAAAAATACCACCAGTAGTCTCCTCTTCGGTAATCACTTTAGGCAGTATCTTTGCAAACTCTTCGGGGACCAAATCAGCTATAGTTAAGCCAATCATCTCTTCTTTGGTGTAACCAAACATCTTTGCTCCGGCAGTATTACATTCAAGTATACGGCCTTTCGTCGTCTCTAAGAAGATAGCATCAGTAGCCATTTCTACCAGAATCCGAAATTTTTCCTCATTCCCCCGCAGGAATTCTTCCACCTGATGGCACTCAACTGCTGATTTTTCCAATTCGGCAATTCTGCGGTTCAATTTCACCAATTTATTTGTTAACTGCTCTTTAGCCATATTTTTCTCTTTCGTCAATGCTCTTCTCCAGGATTGTTGCTTTCGTCATTTTATAACCCCTAAACTTCTTTTCTTACCTCAATGTTTTTATTTTTTCAACTTATCAGCATATTGTTATAGTTTATCAATTTGTTAATGCCTCATATCCTTTTTTTAGTTCGTTTTCCATTATTTTATCTCTGACCTTTGATATAACTTGTTCTATATATTTTTAATACTACAAATATTTCAAAATACCTCTTTTTAATAGTAGATTTTTTTAATTACATTATCACTGCCTAAGCTAGAGGCTTTTAATCTAAATCAAACACAAAATTATTGTTAGACCTACAAATATGTAAATAAGTTTTTGGGTCAATAGAGTAAGTTTCCTGTCATCAATCCTTCTTTTTTTGTAAATAGAGTTGGTAACCCAAACAGCAATCGGTATAAAAAACAAGGCTGTACCAATTCCAGCTAAAACGTCGCTTAGAAAATGAACTTACAGAGAGATTCTTGAATTCCTTTGGGGTCAGCCTGTGGAGACCCTCTTATTTTCCTCTAAGACTTTTGAGCTAGCCATAACAAACAATCAGTGGAAAACTTCTTTACTTCTTCTGACTCTTCACACAATTCAGAACGCAATATTCCTTCAATTACCCTAAATCCTGCTTCTTCTAAACTTGAAATTACTTCTTCCCTGATGGGAAAATGAAGAAAAATGTCTCTCTCTTCCATTTCAATAACCCTATCACCAAATTCGTGCAAACTTTTATCCTCTAAATGCAATGCCCACTTTCTCTTTTCCTCTTGCCAAAATGATTCATATTCTTTACTGCTATCCCTATCATGAGTGGTAAATAAGAAAAATCCCTCAGGTTTTAATATACGCTTTATCTCTTTTAACACCTTTATCCGATTTTCTCTTCCCGGTATCTGCATTATCCCGTTAAAAGAAAATAATGCTGCTTCAAAGTTTTCATCATCATAATCTAAACAAGCCGCATTTCCCACCCTAAAAGTTATATTATAATTCAAATCTTTGCTGATTTTTCTGGCTTGCACTATCATCGCTTCTGATAAATCCAAACCTTCTACTAAATGATAACCAAGCTTACAGAGTCCTATGGTCGTTCTCCCTGCGCCACATCCAATATCTAAAATTCTGTCTTCTGGCTTAAAATATTTCTTAATCATCATCTTTTCAGACTCCCAGAGTCCAATTTCCCTAACTGCTCTTGTATAATCTGAAACTGTCTTTTCTGTGGTAAATGATTTTCTAATAAACTCTGTATCAACTTTTCTTGTGTTCATCTCCTTATAATCCTCGCTTTAAATAATTTCAACAAATTTTGCTGTTTTTAAATCCACAACTCAAATCCACAACGAGTGAGACCAAGTGTCAAGATGGACAAAAGTGGGACAGGCTACTTTTTTAAATAATACGAAATAAGGTTAAAGAAAAAGTAGCCTGTCCCACTTTTTTTACTCATTTAGGCTTTTTTTGATATCCACCAACACATCAGGAATAATATCCCGGGAGTAGGGACTGCTATTGCTATTGGATAGGGGTAAGGTCGGGGAGAGATCATCCAGAAGTGCACCGCTAAATTTACCAGGAAGAAGCCAATATTGATTGCTCCGCCCAATCCCTCCCAACGCCAGGCAATGCCTAATCCCAGAACACTTAAGATTAAAGTGAGAGGGATCAGGTTTTCTATAGCAGGATAGTCCTTCATGGCATGCGGGTCTGCTGTACCGGTTTGTACCCAATTTACCGCGTAACCAATAAGCATAATTAGGGTAAATACGATAATTACAATACTCCAGATTCGAGCAATCCACCGCAGCCTAAATTCAATTTTATTCATACTTTGGCTTTCCTTTTGGCTTTAATTCAAAAAACCTCATAAGAAGGGAAAAATATTTTTTTTCGGTCAGCATCGTCAGTAAATATCTTTTGGTGATAATTCCCTCTTTTAAGTGATACGGTGCGAGTGTCCCACTTTAACGACCCGCGCTATTCTTGATATAAGTAGATTATATTTCTTCGCAGAAGGGATGTCAAAGAAAGTATCAATTAGTCCCTACCCCTTGTTTTTTTAAGGGCAAGGAAATAAATAACGGTATCCCTTCTTATGTTCTGGATATCTGAGAAGAAAATTACTCTCCATATTTATTAGTACTACAGGAAGAGGGGGTAAGAAATTACGGGATTTTGGATTGCGGAGTATAGGAGAGGAATGATATTAAAGGAAAGTAAATCAGGTAGAACTGGTTAAATTTTTCAGTTCTTTAAAATTTTCTTTTAAACTATGATATAACTTTTTATATAGCTGATAATATTGATTATATCTTTCGATATTTTGAATCCCGGGAACGATAGTCTTTTTAACTTTAACAATTTCATTTACTGCTTCTGCAAAACTACTATATACGCCGACACCTACTCCGGCAATCAAGGCAGCTCCAAAAGCAGGTCCTTCCTCTACATTTAATAGATTTATTTCTTCACCTAAGATATCCGCCAATATCTGTTGCCATATCCTGCTTTTTGCTCCACCTCCGATAGCCCTTATCTCTTTAATCTTAACCCCCTGGTCTTTGATTAATTCCAGAGAATCTTTTAGAGCAAAGGTTACACCTTCTAATACACTTCCTATAAAATGTCTTTGGTCGTGTTTTCCGGATATACCAAAATATACCCCACGAGCATTAGCATCATTATGGGGAGTCCTTTCTCCATAAAGATAAGGTAAAAATATCAATCCTTCACTACCAGGGTTTATCTCTTCTGCTAATTGATCTAACTTAGTATAATCTAAGCTATGATTAAATAATTTTTTCTGTAACCATTCATAGGACATCCCTGCTGATAAGGTTACTCCCATCATGTACCAGCTATCCGGACAGGCATGATTAAATAGGTGTATTCTGCCTTCTTGGTCAGCTTGAGGATTATTGGTTTGAGCCAAGACTACCCCTGATGAACCGATACTAACCATCACCTTTCCTTCCTGGATGATTCCACTTCCCACTGCCCCACAGGCATTATCAGCTCCTCCGGCAACTACCGGAGTTCCGAATTTAAGGCCAGTCTTTTCAGCTATCGGTTTAGTTATCCTACCAGCCAAATCGAATGAATTAAGCACCGGAGGGAGTAAATCTTGGTCAATCTCCAGTTTTTCTAATAAGCCGGTAGACCATCTCTTTTTTATTACATCAAATAGTAGTGTACCGGCGGCATCAGAAACTTCGGTAAACAGTTCACCAGTTAGCCTGTAGCGGATAGCTGGTACATGATGGGAGTAACCTTATCAGCAGGGATGTCCTATGAATGGTTACAGAAAAAATTATTTAATCATAGCTTAGATT
>NMQN01000468.1 GCA_003575245.1 Candidatus Atribacteria bacterium 1244-E10-H5-B2
GTACATCTCTCAAAAACATCATAGAGGCATCAATACCCGGCGGCTCTCCGGCATGGATGGCATTATTGATAAAAACTATAATCTTTCCATCAGCTTTCCAAGAATCAGGTTGAAAGGTTCTCCCTAGATCATAAACCACCAGGTGTAATGGATATCCACTATCGGTAAAGCCCATTTCATTTACCTGAACTTGTGAAAAATCAGCCGCAAGGGTTTTATAATAGGAAATTATATCTTGATAGATAGGACTTCCCTTACCTTCCGTTTTTTCAAAATAAGTGATATATTTTTCCTGTATCTCGCAAAGCTTATTACCATATTTTTTATTTAGCATTTTTATCCACCTTCAATTTATTTTTTATATTTTTTTTGATAATAACTGTAAAGTTTTAGATACTATAGTCACTTTTTTTGCTTTTAAACAAAATCATATTCTTTTTAAAAGGTTTAATCATCATAATATTATAGAATTTACCTCATCTTCAAAGCGTGAGTTTTTTACAGGAACAAAAATGAGCAACCAATAAAGTCGCTCATTGCTTAATTATCAATTTGTTTTATCAATCCATTCACTTGCCTTATTTACCATTGCCGGTATATTTACCGTAGCACTTTCATTAGTTTTTAGTTTAAACCTTTTTTCATACCTTTCCCCAGTCAAAACCTTATCTTTAATCTCTTCTACCACAATCTTATGGCTTGCCCCTGCAACCCTTGTCACTTTTCTCTCGCCTTTTTCAATCACACCAATTTCTTGATTATCAACCCGAACTTTATAAGTAGTACCTGCACTGTAAGTAATATCACCAACAGAAATATCTTTATTATCAATAAGCACTTTATGTTCCTTGCCAATTGTATAAAGAAAAATTCCGATCAATATTAGTACAAAAATGAGAGTTATTCTAATTATATTACGCTTTCTCAAGATTTATTTTCCCCTGTCGTATCGCTACTTTACAAGAATGTCCCTTTTTAAAGCCATAGCCTTTTTACGTTCATTTTCCTTTTCGATCCGTTTTTTCCAAGCATACAATGCCAGCGAGAAGGCAATTACCCCATAAGAGACAAAAACCCTAAAATATTCTCCAAGTTGTGCCTGACCTATAAGCTCCTTTCCGGCCCGAGGCGATACCACAAACATCGTGTGAAAGAGAATGACTCCTATAAATACATTAGGAATATTAGCTTTAGCCACTGACGCCCCACCCACTAACAGAGCAGCAATAGCAAATACTCCAACCTGTGTATGACTGTTGTAAGTATTCATAGTACCGATATTTTGTAGAAATATAATCTGGCCATAACAAGCCAGTACAGTTGAAATAACAATTGACAAAATACGTGTTCTCCCAACATCAATCCCTAAAACTCTGGCAACATCATTATCCTGTCCCACTGTACGTATTTCCTGACCAAGTTTTGTTTTTCTAAACCAGACAACAAATACACATAATGTAGCAATAACTAAAAGACTGGCAACAGGTATTAGTATACCGCCTATTTCTAAAGGAATTAATTTATCCAGAACTTGCCTAATCCCAAGTAAGCTTATTGCATTTCTGATACCATATCCTCTCGGTAATAGAATACTGGAATTTGAAATAGGAATAATATTTCCCATTCCATAAAGCACAACAAGCTGATAAATACCATTCATAAAAAATGCAAGCATAAATCCAGTCACCATTTCTCTTCCCTTAGCACGATTAAGAACTATTCCTGCAAAATAACCTAATAAAACTGCTATTGGTGTTGAAATCAACATGGCTAACAGCATGCCCGGCAGCCCAATAATTCGCCAATCTGTGATAAAGATAAGACCGATCTCTCCAGCCATCGCTCCAAGAACTATACCAAAATTCATGCCCATTCCAGCCATTACTGGAATGAGAAGTGCAAGGATAAGAAATGAATTTCTGGAAAGCCTTATCATAATCTCCCTGATAAAATATTTCCCTGAAAGCCCTGTTAAAGGAATAGCAAAAGCAACTAAAATGATAAATATAATAGGTACAGCATAATTTATTAAGAAATGAACACCCGGATTCATCGTTTTGGTTAAGCTTTGTTTTTTCATCATCTTACCCTCATTCTTCTTGTCAATGCATAGACAATCATACCATTAGAAACAACTATTCTAATGGATTCTGACATATCAGACTGAATAATATTATTAATTACTGATGGGGTCATGGTTAAAATACCCTGAAAAAGAAATACCCCAATGATAACGTTTTTAACAGATGCTTTTCCTACAGAGGCACCTCCAAGAAGTAAAGCCGCAATTGCTGGAAAGGCCATATAGAGTGGTGCCATATATAACTGGATAAAACCAAAGCTCTCTTGATAGACAATAATTCCAATGGCGGCAATAACAGTAGATAATATTACCGAAATAACTCGCATTTTATCCACATTTATACCACAGAATTTAGCATAATCAGCATTAGAACCGACAGCGATCATGGCTGTCCCCATTTTTGTCATAAAAAATGCCCAAACCAAAAAAGTTAATAAAACAAAAAATAAGATAGTACCTGTAGGAAAAACTATATGACTCCCGATATTAATCTGGAAAAAATCAGTTAAAACATGGAACCAATAACCTTTAGTATTTATGGTTGTTCTTAATCCTGACCCTCCATATGCCCAGATCATATTCGGACTCTTAAAAGGAAGCATTAACCACATAATACACATAAAGGAAACCGAAGAAAAACCCACATAAGTTGCTACAACCATCTCATCTCCCTTAACCTTGTTAAGGAGAAGGCCATATAAAAAACCAAAAACGACAGCAAAAAATATTGCAACTCCTACAGCTGTAAAAAATCCTACAAAACCTATCATCTCCATCTCTATACTAAAAACTGCACCTAAGAGCCCGGCAATAATACCTAATTGTAAGCCAAAATTTAAACCACAACCTGATTTTACCATGGGTACCAATGATAAAACTAATATTCCATTCATACCAAACCTAACAATAGCATCATTAATGGAAGTATCAAAACGAACCCCAACAAATGGAGTTAAGATAAAAAGTAAAACCAAAAAAAGGAAGATTATAATTCGTGGCAAGCCAAAATTTTCAATTATGTTTTGAATTTTTTTCTTCATTTACTTATAGTCACCTTTTTTAGATTTTATCCCTAACATAAGTAAACCAAATTCTGTAGGTTCTGCAGTAGAAGGTAATATTCCAGCAATCTGTCCTTCATCGACAATTGCTATTCGTTCACATATTGATCTAAGTTCTTCAAGCTCTGAAGATGCCACAATAATCGTAATACCATATTTATTATTATACTGACGTAATGTACCCAAAACCAGACTCTTTGCTCCAACATCAATACCTCGTGTAGGCTCTGAAACAAATATTAGTTCTGGTTTCAAGACAAATACCTTAGCCATACACAACTTTTGCTGATTCCCCCCGGAAAGCTCACGTGCAAGCTGCTTTTCACTTACATATTTAATCTGTAAAGCATCAATATATTCTCTGGTAATTTTAATCATAGCTTTATCATCACACCATTTAATAAGCCCACCTAATAAAGATTTAAGAAACTTATCCCTAATTTGCATTGATGTAAAAGTGATATTCCTAAAAATGGGTTGGTCAAGAAGTAGCCCAAGTCCACGACGATCTTCAGACACAAAAGATATTCCATGTTCTAATACATATTTAGGATTATTAAGATAAATAGATTTACCCTTAAACTTTACTTCTCCCTCTGCAGGATAAAGCCCCATGATACCATTAGCAATGCCCAATTTCCCCTGACCAGTAAGTCCTCCGATACCAAATATTTCTCCTTTATTCACTTTAAATGAGGCCCCGTTAACTTGTTCCCCAGGCATGTCTACCCATAAATTATTAACTTCCAGAATAGTTTCATCAAATTTTCTTATTTCCTTGAATTTCCAGGTACCTTTTTTAAGTTCACGACCAATCATATATCTTGCTACTTCTGTAGGGTTAGTCTCTGACGGGATTAACTCCTTTTGAATAGAGCCATCCCTAAGCACTACTATTCTGTCACAACTATCAAGGATTTCCTGCAGTCTATGGGAAATAAATATTATAGAAACACCTTTGGCGGCAAGTTTTTTTATTGCTTTCATTACTATGTCGGCTTCAGATTCTGTCAGTACTGCTGTTGGCTCATCAAGCACTAATAATTTCATTGATTTTCTGTCAATTTCCCGTGCAATCTCTATAAACTGTTTATGACCTACCGACATTTCCTTAACCATCATTTCAGGATCGAGTTCAATTTCCAACATTTTTATGGCTTCAATTGATCTTTTTTTCATTTCTTCTCTGTTTAGTACATTGAGCTTATCTCCAAAAATTTCAGAAAAAAAATTATATCTTGTCGGTTCTTTATTTAGCAGAATATTCTCTGTTGCTGTAAAACCGTGGATGAAGATAAATTCCTGATGAACCATACCAATTCCCGCATCAATTGCATCAAGCGGA
>NMQN01000654.1 GCA_003575245.1 Candidatus Atribacteria bacterium 1244-E10-H5-B2
CAAAGTCTGGGGAGCGGATACGCTAACCGGAAGAAAAATTGAGATTTCGGCAGACCTGGTTGTTCTGGCTATGGCTATGGTCCCCAGTAAGGGGGCAAAAAAGTTAGCTGACAAATTAAGGCTGGCAACAGACGATTATGGCTTCTTAACCGAAGCTCACCCTAAACTTCGTCCTGTTGAAAGTCTTACCGCCGGCTATTTCCTTGCTGGCGCTGCTCAGGCACCAAAAGATATTCCTGAAACTGTTGCTCAGGCATCCGGAGCCGCAAGTAAGGTAGACAGCCTTTTCTCTAAGGATGAATTATACCATGAACCAATTATCGCCAATGTTGATGAGGAAGTCTGTGCGGGATGTGCTATTTGCGAAGTTCTTTGCCCCTATTCAGCTATTGAAATAGATAAGCAAGAGAAAGTTGCCAAGATAAATCCAGCTTTATGCGAAGGCTGTGGGACTTGTTGTGCTGCCTGTCCCTCTGGAGCCCTTGAATTAAAAGGATTTAGAAGAGAACAAATATTATCAATGATAAAGGTATTTACAGAGGTGTAAAGTTGTTTGAACCAATAATTATTGGATTCTGCTGCAATTGGTGTGCCTATGCAGGGGCTGATTTAGCGGGAATAAATAGAAATCAATATCCACCCAACATTAGAATGATAAGAGTAATGTGTTCGGGAACAATCGAACCATTGTATGTGGTAAAGGCACTTAAGGAGGGAGCTGACGGAGTATTTATAGGCGGATGCCATCCCGGTGATTGCCATTATCAAAATGGGAATTATAAAACCCAAAGAAGAATAGTTTTATTAAAAAGAGCCATCTCGGAAATTGGGCTAGATCCAAGAAGGATTCGATTAGAATGGGTTTCAGCTGCTGAAGGGCAGAGATTTGCCAAAGTAATAACCGAGTTTACAGAAGAAATAAGGAAATTAGGACCTAATCCTTTAAAGCTAAATGGAGTAAAAAATGACGACTAAAAAGAAATTAAAATTAGCCATTGGTTTAGGTTCGACCTGTTCGGGTTGTGATATTGCTATTTTAGATTTAGGAGGGAAATTATTAGAATTAATAGATATAGCTGATATAGTATTCTGGCCAACTGCTTTTGATTTTAAATATTCAGATTTAGAAAAATTAAAAGACAAAGAAATTGATATTACCCTTTATCACGGAACCATACGAACGACAGAGCATGAGGAAATTGCACATATTTTAAGGAAGAAATCTAAAGTGTTAATAGCTTTTGGTTCTTGCTCTTGCTTCGGCGGAATTCCCGGTCTTTGTAATCTAACTGATAAACAACAGATATTCAATACAGTTTATTCTAAAAGCTTATCTACAGTAAATAAGAAGGGCATTTTTCCTGAAGAAAAAATATTAATCGATAAAAATAAATCTATCACCTTGCCTCATTTGTATAATACAGGGAGGCCTATAAAAGATTTGGTAAAGGTGGATTATTTTATTCCAGGATGTCCTCCTCCTATGAAGTTAATAGAGGGATTAATTCCCTTAATGAAAGATGTTCTTGGAGGTGCTCAATTACCGAAAAAGGGAACAGTTTTTGGCTCTGCGAAAACTTTATGTGATGAATGCCCTTTAAAAAGAGAAAATAAGATGATTTCGAAGATAGTTAGTCCGACGATAACTGCTAATATTGATCCTGAAAGATGCTTGTTGGAACAAGGAATATTGTGCATGGGTCCTGTTACTCGAGGTGGCTGTGAGGCTAAATGTATAAATGTATTAATGCCTTGCAGAGGTTGCATGGGACCAAATTCAGAAATAGAAGATCAGGGAGTGAAAATGATTTCTGCAATTGCTTCGATTTTAGGAGCGGAGAATGAGGAAAATTTAACTGACCAGAAAATTGAAGACCTTTTAAGCGGAATTAAAGATATTTTCGGGACTTTCTATCGCTTTACTTTACCTGATGCACTGCTGAATAAAAAAGTGAAAGAGAGAAGGTGAGGAGCAATTGTCAAAAATTTCCAATCAAAAAACAAATTTAAAATCCAGAAGAATTACCATTGGTCCAATTACCAGATTAGAGGGAGAAGCAAAAATTGAAATTTTTTTAGATAAAAAAGGGGATGTGGAGGATACTTATTTTCAAATTGTAGAACTTCGAGGTTTTGAAAAATTTTGTGAAGGAAGACCAGTTGAAGAATTGCCTCGAATAACCTCAAGAATTTGCGGAGTCTGTTCCGGAGCGCATCATATTGCTGCTTGTAAAGCACTTGATGGAGTTTATGGAGTAAATCCTCCTTCTGCCGGTAAGAAATTAAGAGAATTATTTTATTGTGCACATTCATTACACAGTCATTTAGCTCATGTCTTTGCATTGACTGCTCCCGACCTTGTGCTGGGATTTAATGCCCCGAAAGAAAAAAGAAACATTTTTGGAGTAATTGAGAAATTGGGTCTGGAGTTAGGAAAAAAAGTTTTAATTGCTCGGGGATATGCCCAAAAGATTCAAGCTATAATTGGTGGGAGCCAAGTACACGCTACAGGAGGAATGGCAGGAGGTTTAAGCAATCCTTTAAACGAAGATAGTAGAAAAGAAATTGAAAAAATGTCTGAAGAATTATTAGAATTTGCCAAAATTAGTTTGGATTTATTTAAAAAGATTATTTCAGATAATAAAGAAATTAAGGAAATATTGGATAGTAAAGATTATTCTCTTCAGACTTATTATATGGGTATGGTAGATAACCAGGAAAAAGTAAATTTATATGATGGCGATATTAAAGTAGTTGACCCGCAGGGAAAAGAATTTATTAAGTTTAAAGCAAAAGATTATCTTTCTCATATCGAAGAACATGTCGAACCCTGGACTTATGTTAAATTTCCATATTTAAAGAATATTGGTTGGAAGGGTTTAGTTGAGGGAATAAATAGTGGAATTTATAGGGTTGGACCTTTAGCCAGATTAAATGTGGCAAAGGGCATGGCTACTCCTTTAGCCAATCAAGCTTGTCAAGAAATGTATGAATTATTGGGAGGAAAACCTTTACATTCTGCTTTAGCTCTTAACTGGGCGAGAGTTGTGGAAATTGTATATATTGCTGAGAGAATAAATGAACTGGTAAAAGATAAAGAAATAACCGATAAAAAAGTAAGAACAATACCCGAAGGGATAGTTGGAGAAGGCGTAGGATGTGTCGAAGCGCCAAGAGGCACTTTGTTCCATCATTATATTGCTGATGAACAAGGTATAGCGAAAAAAGTTAATTTTATTGTAGCTACAACTCATAACAATGGTCCTATATGTATGTCTATAAAAAAAGCAGCCCGAAGGGTAATTAAAAATTTTAAAGTAGATGATGGATTATTGAATTTGATAGAAGTGGCTTTTAGAGCATATGATCCTTGCCTTGCTTGTGCTAGCCATTGTTTGCCCGGACATATGGCGATGAAAGCAAATATTTATAATTCCCATAAGAAGTTAATAAATAAAATTATTAGAAGGGAAAAAGTCAGATAGAAAAAGTAAGTATATCAAAAACACTATTTTTAGGTATAGGCAATACTATTCGCGGTGATGATGGGATAGGCATTTATATTGCAGAAGAGATTAAAAAGAAGTTAGTCAATAAAAAAAATAATGTAACTGTAATTAGTACCGAAACAGCCGGTTTAAACCTTTTAGAATTAATAGTCGGGTATTGCAAGCTTATTATTGTTGATTCAATTCAAGTTAATAAAGATAATGAATTAGGACATATTTATGAGTTAGAAGTTAATCAAATAAACTCATCAAATAGTCATTTTAATTCTCATGATATTGATTTTTCAAAATTATTTAAGATAGGAAAAAAACTTGGGATAAAATTACCGAAAGAGATAAAAATTTACGGGATTGGCATCTTTCTCGTAAAAGGATTTGGGCAGAAATGTAATCCCCGATTACATGAAATGATACCTGGTATAGCCCAATATATTATTAATAAAGAATTATCTTTGGAAGAATAAATTAAACAGTAAAAAAGGATTGTTTGTTATAATAGTTACCTACCATGACCCCTGTGATTTAGGAAGACATTCGGGGATATATGAAGAGCCAAGAGAAATGATTAAAAAGTTTGCTCCTCATTTCGTAGAAATGGAAAAAACCGCGAGAATGCTCACTGCTATGGTGCTGGTGGAGGTGTAAAGGGAACATTTACAAAGCTTTCCATTGATATGGCAAAAGATAGATTGAAAGAAGCGATAGATAAGAAAGTCGATATTCTTCTTACTGAATGCTTCTCCTGTTTACATAATTTCAAGAACGCTAAGAAAAGAAAGCAAAATATTAAGATCTATAATATTTCTGAATATCTTTCGATTTTAATGGATAGGGGTGAAAAATGAAGATTTACGAATTCCAGGCTTATGAGATTTTTACTAAGAGGGGAATACCTTCTCCTTGGGGTGAGGTTGCTAAAACAAGTGAAGAAGTTAAAAAAATAGCTGAAAAGCTGGGTAGACCCGTAGTCGTAAAAGCGC
>NMQN01000646.1 GCA_003575245.1 Candidatus Atribacteria bacterium 1244-E10-H5-B2
GTGGCTATATTAAATAATAACTACACAATGAAGAAGATTCTAGAACTTCGTGGCGTTAGTATGGCATTTCCAGAGCATAAACAACGTATTGAGCAAGTCCGCTATAGTTGGGAAAAACTTACCAAGGAAACAGGTATTAATACTGAAGATATTCAGAGGAGAATATTTGATTTTGGTACTCACTATTGGACAAGCCATGAACCGTGGTTAATACCGGAACCGTTTACTATTGAACCGAGCGAATCCTATTCAAAAGATGATATTGATGAATTTATTGCTATATTAGGACAAATTGTTAAAGAAGCATACGAAGAGCCTGAAAAGTTTAAAGATGTCCCATATAAAAGTTCCATTCATCATATTGATCATGATGTATTCGATGACCCTTCAAAATGGGCTATTACGTGGAGGGCTTATAAAAAGAAATATAATGGTTACTTTCAACCTAAATAATAATTATTAGGGATAACACTATATGTATAAAATAGGATTAATTGTCAATCCAATTGCAGGTATGGGGGGGCGAGTTGGTTTAAAAGGTACTGATGGGCGGGAGATACTTCAAAAAGCTAAAAGCTTAGGTGCAATTTCTTTGTCTCCCAAAAGGACATGTGAAGCTCTGGAATCCTTTTCTGTGATACAAGATAACCTAAAACTTATTACCTGCCCTGGTGATATGGGAGAAAATGAAACAATTAGTTGTGGTTTTGTTCCTGATATTATAAAGGGAATCAAAAGCAAAGAGACAACTTTTGCAGATACCCAGAAAGCAGCTCGTATAATACGGGATCGTGGTGTAGATTTATTGCTTTTTGCGGGTGGAGATGGAACTGCCAGAGATATTTATGTTGCTATCGGAACGACCTTACCCGTTATTGGTATTCCTACCGGAGTTAAGATTCATTCAGCAGTTTTTGCCTCCAGTCCATCCAAAGCAGGAGAGCTTTCTTTATTATATTTACAAAAAAAAATACATAAATTAAGAGAAGTAGAAGTTATGGATATTGATGAGCAGGCATTTCGAAATGGTATTGTGAAAGCTAGGCTATTTGGGTATCTTAAGATTCCTTATGAAAGGAGGTGTATTCAAGGTGGAAAATTAGGGAGTTCACCTAGTGAGGAAATTATTCAGAAAGCTATCGCCGAAGATATTATTGAAAGTATGGATAATGATTTTCTTTATATTATAGGTCCTGGGACAACTACTAGAGCTATAATGCAGAGGTTAGGTTTAAGTTGTACTTTGTTAGGAGTAGATGCTGTTTATAGAAAAGAAGTAATAGGACTAGATTTGGGCGAAAGCGAATTATTGAAACTCATTAACAAGGAAAAGGCAAAGCTAATTATTACTCCAATAGGTGGACAGGGTTATATCTTTGGAAGAGGAAATCAGCAATTAAGTCCGCAAGTAATTCGGAAGGCCAAGAGAGATAATATTATTATCGTTGCTACTTATAATAAAATTGTTTCTTTAAAAGGATCTCCTTTGCTTGTTGATACAGGTGATTTATCTCTTGATAGAGAATTAAACGGATATGTGCAAATTGTTACTAATTATCATGAACGAACGGTATACAGAGTCAAATTTTGATTATTAATAAGAATATTTGATAATAAAATTAGGAGGTAAAATTGTAATGAAATGTAAAAGCAAAAAGTATTCGATTTTTTTATTGTTTTTTGTGTTAATTCTTATACTTTTAACAACATTTGGTATTGCTTCTGCTGCTGAAGAAGGAGAAACTGCGAAGTACTACGGAGCCTGGTCTTTAGTCCCATCACTACTTGCTGTAGGGCTTTGCCTGGTATTAAAGGAGGCTCTATTGTCATTGGTTACTGCAGTTATTGTAGGGGGAACGATACTTGCAAACGGAAATATAATTACCGGTATTACTAAAACTGTAAGTACAATGATTGCACAGATAGCTGACCCCTGGGAAGCTAGTATTCTCTTGTTTTTCTTTGTAGTTGGTGGTCTTATGGGAATAATCTTTTATTCTGGTGGAGCTGCTGCTTTTGTGGATTTTTTTAGGAGAAGGGCGAAAAATGCTAGGAGTATACAACTTTTTGGTTGGATAGGTGGTTTGGTTATCTTTATTGATGACTATGCTAATGCTGCTTTTGTAGGAAGTTTGTTTAGACCTTTATCCGATAGGTACCACATATCTAGAGAGAAACTTTCTTATATTGTAGATTCTACAGCATCTCCTGTATCTTGTATATTCTTAATTTCTACCTGGATTGGCTTTCAGGTAGGATTAATTGGGAAAGCACTTCCTGCAGATTGGCCTGTTAAACCTTATACAATTTTTTTGCAGAGCATCCCTTTTAATTTTTATTGTTTGTTTGCTATTGCTTTTGTCTTTATGATTGCCTGGACTGGTAGGGATTTTGGCCCGATGTTGAAGGCTGAATATCGTGCAAGAACCACTAATCATCTCTGGGGCGAGAATTCAACACCTCTTTCAGGGGAATCGGAATATGAAGTAGTAAAAAATGTAAAACCTAGAATGATTAATATGATAGTTCCCCTTGTATTAATGGTTGGTCTATCCTTTTTCTTTATGTATAAGACTGGAGGAGGCGGAGCAGAAAAAAGTTTTATGGAAGCTCTTGCTGATGCCGATTCTATGTTGTCTATTGTATATGGAACTTTTATTGCTTTGTTTGTTTCCATGATTATGTATTGGATACAACATATTGATACTCCTGCCAATATGATGAAACCTTTTTTAATAGGCGCAAAGGGTATGTTGTATGCTGCAATGATACAGGTCAGTGCCTGGTCTATTGGTGCTATTTGTAATGATCTAGGAACCGCAGAGTATATAGTGGATGCGGTGAAGGGTATAATGTCTCCATTACTTCTACCCCTTATTGTTTTTTTTATTTCTGCTTTTATTGCCTTTTGTACTGGAACTTCATGGGGAACAATGGCAATAACTACCCCAATTGCTATTCCATTGGCTATCGCTATTAATGCAAATTTACCACTCGTAGTGGCGGCGATTTTAGCTGGTTCTACTATGGGGGATCACTGTGGTCCTATTTCTGATACAACTGTTATGTCATCAACATTTTCTGGTTCTGACCATATAGATCATGTTAAAACTCAGATACCCTATGCCCTTACTTGCTCTGCAGTAGCTGCTATTTGTTATATAACAGCAGGAGCAGGTCTTCCGGCGATTGTAAATTTAATCATAGGGATGGGCATTCTTTATGGAGCTTTAATAGTTCTCTCAAATATAAGTGCTAAAAGTCAAGGAATTACTTTCCCTTTACCTGAATGGGATTTAAACAAAAAAGAAAATTAAAATAAATACATAAGTTTAGGGATTTTGATATAGAGCCTTCTTTTAAGCTTTATTTAAACCAATAAAAATAGCTTAATCAAGGAGGCTCTATATTTAAATTAAAAGGAGTATAAAAATGGGTATAAATAAAGATCTTAAGAATAAGAGAGTAGTCATTACCGGAGGAGCGAGTGGAATTGGACTGGCGACCGCCAAACGTTTTATTGATGAAGGAGCTAATGTTTTCATCTTGGATTGGAATCAAGAAGTTTTAAAAAAGTCATTATTGAATAATCCAAAACTAAAAGGCGGTGTATGTGCCGATGTAAGTAATCCAAATGATATAGTAGTTGCATTCAAGAAAGTGGATGAAATCATTGGGGGTATTGATGTTTTGATTTCTAATGCAGGAATTAGTGTCCGTAAACCATTTTTAGAAATCGAATATGAAGAATGGTCGAGAGTTATTCGTGTTAATTTAGATGGGATGTTTCTTTGCGCTAAAGAAGCAATCAAAAGAATGAAGAAACAAGGTTCCGGAGTGATTTTATTTACTGCATCCACGAATGGAATAGAAGGACATCCGCTTTATGCGGATTATAATGCATCAAAAGCAGGAGTAATTCTTTTGGCAAAGACGATAGCATTAGAGTTTGCTCCCTGGATCAGAGTTAATGCAATTTGCCCTGGATATGTGCTTACGCCAATGCAGAAGTCTGAGTATACTCCAGAAATGTTAGAAGAAGTTAATGCAGGAATTCCATTAAATCGTCATGCTAAACCAGAAGAAGTTGCTGACTTATTTGCCTTTTTAGCATCATCTCAGGCTGCTTATATTACAGGACAATCTATAGCTATTGATGGAGGAGAAACTGCTGGACAATATATTAAAGATATAGGTAAGTAAAGTTAATAAAAAGTAATAATTAGTAGAAAATTTTAGAAAATAAATATTATACTTATACGAAACTAGTAGTTTATTAATTTTGCAAAAAAAGGAGATTAACTTGAAATGAAATGTCCTAGATTGGAAATAAACTTAAAAAAAATTAAAGAAAATGCTTCTTTAATAAAAAAGAGGTGTTCTACTTCGGGAATAGAATGTGTAGGGATAACTAAAGGTTTTTGTGCTTATCCTGCTATAGCGAGAGCTTACTTAGATGGAGGAATAAATAAATTTTATT
>NMQN01000738.1 GCA_003575245.1 Candidatus Atribacteria bacterium 1244-E10-H5-B2
AAGACCTTTACGCAATTTTACCGGATGTTTATAGGAGATAAGCGATTGAGCGGGGAACCATTTAAGAAGGGCTTTTTGATTATCTACAAAAGCCGAAAGGGCAATAATCTTAAGATTTGCCAAATCTCTTTGCAGCAGTTGTTCCAGTATATCCTTTAAAAGAGGACCCCATTTAGGATTATTAATCATTTGCATCTCATCTATTATTACCAGAGAAATATCATCTAAAAATTGGGGATATTGCAGGAGAAAATAATTAAACTTTTCGTAAGCCATTACCGCTATTTTGTAATTTCCCCGGATTATGCGGCAATCATTTTCCCTGCGGTCACGTGTGGATATAGCGATATCTAATCCGCAATTACTGTAAAGGTCTTTAAAGTGTCGGTATTTTTCATCAGCCAGTGCTCTCAAAGGAACTAAATAGATAATCTTTTTCTGATGAATTGCCTGGGCTATAGCAGCCATTTCTCCGATAAAGGTCTTTCCTGAGGAAGGGGGAGCGATAACTAATAAATTGTTGTTACCATGGCGAAGAGCGGACTTTTTATCATTAGCTCCTGTAGAGGCGTATTGCATACGCCCTTCTTTCCCTCCAGAATTTAGAATTCCATAATTTAATACTGCGTCTTTTTGTAGGGATAACAAATAAGAAGAATAGTGATTTTCCCAGATGTTTAAAATATAAGAGGGGATACCGTAATTCTTCAATTTTTTAATCTTCATTGTTTTATACATTAATATATTCCTTTCTTCATATCTTTTTTTAATTAAAACTAAAATAAATATTAGAATGGTCTCTATTGCATATCTAAGATGAAGAGTGAGAATTTAAACATAGAATCACCTCCTTGCATGACTTAATGATGAGTGTGAATAAACGAGCAGGTTAGTTAAAAAATATTGGCAAGCTATACGTAGGGCGTACCTCTGATTATACTATATAAAAAGGCAACAGACTATTTTTTCTTTATCCCTATAATGTCATTGCAAGTAACCACGTAGGACAGGCGTCTCGCCTGTCTAAAATGTCATTGCGAGGAGGGCAGCGACGCGGCAATCCCGTAATCTTGGAGCACATTCCTCTTTTGGAAAATGGGGACTGGCTACTTTTTTGATTTTAAAAAGGTGCCTGCTTTTTTCCATTAGAGTAAAACATTGACTTTTATTTGAAGAAGAAAATATAATATAAAAGGACGTTTGTATTTACTTAATAATTCGGTAACTATTTAATTAATATTATTGATGAGGAAACTTATTATACTTACTTGGGAAATGCTATAATTAAAAATAAAGATTTTATTTTTTACCTGGACCTGGTGATATTTATTTTTATATAAACCTAAAAAAATGAAGTTAATTGTGGGAGGTTTAAATTATAAAAAGAAAATATTTATTTTCAATCGTAAATGCCGATACACAAAAAATAAGACATATAGCAAAATTTATTTCACCATTTCAAAGTGATAACCGCTCTTTGGTTGGTAACTTTGGATATTCGACCACTGAAATTGAAAATCAACTGAAAGAATATATGAATAAACAATCACAATCTTTTTTCCAGGTTGCCCAAGATCATTCCGGAGAAATCCGAGGTTTTTTTGGAGTTATCTTTTCTGATCCTAATACCGTTCGAATGTTTGGTCCTTATGCCACAGATATTGAAAATGAATGGGAAGAGATATCAGAAACCTTTTTTAAAAGAATTCTTGAAAAATACCAGCTGTGGAAAGATGTTAAACTTCGCGTAGCCTTTACACCAAAAAATAAACTTCTAAAAAGATTTTATAAAGCACATGGATTTGTACAATACAATGCTGAACGAACACTGGTGCTTAAACGGAATGAATGGCCAAGAAAAAGGTCTGAAATAAATACTTCCAGCAAAGGAACAGTTGAAATTAGGCCCTACCGGGATAGCGATTTCCCAGATTTTTTAAACCTACATCCCAAAGGAGTCTATTTCAACACCCCTTATATAGTGCAGAACTTAAATGACCTTCATAGCCTGGTTATGGCGGTTTTAGATGGTCGGGTTGTGGGTTATGTATACTATGAAGATTTTAAAGCTGATGGGTTTACCGATATATGTTTTTTAAATGTATTGCAATCTGCACAAAATAAAAAAATTGGGACAAAACTAATTGAAAAAGCCATAGAGGATAGTTTTAAAAAAAGCGAAATAAAAAGGATTGAAATTTCTGTACGTGTTGATAACACTGCAGCTTTTCGCTTATATCAAAGGTTAGGTTTTAAGGAAACTATTACCTATTTAGCTTATGAACTTAAGTTTTAGCTGCCTCAACTTCGCAAGTCAAATATTTTTATATAACCGTAAAATTTATAAATTCTAATCCAAAGATTTTTTTAATTATTTTCCCAAAAAGAAGGATTTTTAAAACTTATGTCGAATATAGAAAAGAGTATTGTAAGAATCATGGGGGACATTTTCCGTCATTACGAAGCGACGCGGCAATCCCAACCCTCCCAACCAACGTAGGACAGGCGTCTCGCCTGTAATTAAGGGGGACATTCTTCTTTTGTATTCCCGCACTTATGCTTGGCGAAAAGTAAAGTGTGTCCCCCTTAATTATAATGACTGATTCATCTTGCAACCATGCAACTAGAAACTTATTAAAAAAAGAGAGCACATTGTAAATGCACTATTTAAAAAGGAATACTAAATATAGTATTCTTGCCTTTCTCGCAATCGTTCTTTGTATATCTATATCTATTTCCTCCCTTGCCAAAACCGAAGTCTACTTTTCCCTATATGACAATCCCCAAAAAGAAATCATTAAAAATATCAATCAGGCTGAAGCCTTCATTAACATAGCCATGTATATTTTTACCGATCGAGAAATCGCCCTTCCTCTTGCAAAAGCCCGCGAACGAGGTGTAAAGGTAAGGCTCTATCTGGATAAAGACCAGGTTGAGTACAAATACAGCCAATCTCGTTTCCTGGTGCAAAAGGGAATCAAAACAAGAATAAGTTCCAACAATTATATTATGCACCACAAATTTGCTATTATCGATAACCGCATACTACTTACCGGTTCCTATAACTGGACCTTTTCCGCTAATAACCGAAATGACGAAAATCTAATGGTAATAGATGACCCGGAAATAATTGAAATATTTCAGAATCAATTTGTAAACCTATGGACCAATAAATATAGCCCCGAAAGAACCAGGCAATTATATAAAATAGCCAAAGTAAATATGCTGACTGTCTTCCCTACTCCCGCTCAAACAGGAACTAAAGTAATAAATATCAACTCCGCATCCCAAGAAGAACTTGTCAGCATTTTACAAATAAGCGAACCCCTCGCCCGGAAAATAATCACCATCCCCCTTATGTCATTCCCGCGCACGCGGGAATCCATCATTTTAAAAGAGGAACTGGAAGAATTCAAAGACCCGCAAGACCTCACCCAACTATCCGAAATAACCACCCTCGATTGGGAGGAATGGAAAGAACAGGGGATAAGAATTACTGTTGATTAAAAATATAAATTAACCATAGAAAATTATTCTACAAAATAAAGGATTTTCGAAAATAAAATGCACATTTTTTTTAATATATAATAAATAAAGTACTTTTAAGTCAGGGAAAGTTGACTTATAGACAAAATATATTTTTTAAGTCAGGGAAAATTGACTTAAAAATCTTGTTTGGCTGCCCGAGCTTACCAATCTCGAATGGGATGAATGGGAAGAAGAGGGGATAGTAATTACTGGTCAGTAAATAGTAATACATTATATAAAATAAAAACATGATATTTTTTATGTGCTCCGTAATTTCAATTATTGATATTACGAAGCAATAATTTTATTGCATAATTATTCTCAATGTGATACATTAAAGAGGATAAACGAAGGGAGCATTATGTAAAAAAATGAGAAGGATTGATCTATTAAATTCTTTAGCCAAAAAAGGCAATACTTTTACTTTTAACGATGCATTAAATATAAGTAGTCTATCTACAAAAAGTTTACAGAAGGTATTATACAGGTTACAGCAAAGAGGGGCAATTGAGCGGATAGAAAAAGGAAAATATCTAATCATTCCTCTTGGAGCAGAAAAAGGAAAATACACCTTGCATGAATTTGTAATAGGTTCTTTGTTAGTAGAACCATATAGCATTGCTTATTGGAGTGCTCTTAATTATTATGGCTTAACTGAGCAAATTCCAACTACTGTTTTTATCCAAACAATCACCAGAAAATTTAATACTAATCCTAAAGTTTTTGGAGTGCAATATAAAATAACTAAGGTGAAAAAAGAGAAAGTGTTTGGTATTAGAAAGGAATGGATTGAAGAGACCCAAATAAATATAACCGATAAAGAAAAAACTATTGTCGATTGCCTGGATAAACCGAAATATTGTGGAGGAATTATTGAAGTAGCCAAAGCTTTAAAAAATAATAAATATGATCGAAAAAAAATCGAAAATTATACTCAACGCATAGAATCA
>NMQN01000167.1 GCA_003575245.1 Candidatus Atribacteria bacterium 1244-E10-H5-B2
TGAAAAAACAAAAGGGGAATTATCTCGGTCAATTCCAGTTGTGGTAAATAAATTAATTACAGAAGATTATGATTTGATTATTGCCTTAAGTGGGACTTCGCCACATGAAGCAGCAGGTTATGCGGGAGGGTTAAAGGTATTTTTCCCGGGTATTTCTGGTCCGGAGGTAATAGATTTACTCCACTGGGCAGCAGTGCTTATTGGTATCCCTCGGATTATCGGCACCGTTGATAATCCTGCTCGGGAAGTTATAAACCAAGGTTCTTCTTATATATTTAGCAAGATAAAAGCACCGACAATTTCTTTTAATATGGTCTTTGAAGAAAAAGAACATCGGGTAATACCTAAAGGCTTATATGTTGGTGTAGGATTTAATGGTTTTGTCGAGGCCTATAAACAGGCAGTAAGTGCAAGCTCTCAACTCCACGTAATTTATTTAGATGAACCCCTTGAGTTTGCTGTCCAAGTTATTGATAAAAGTTATGATGAGATTTGGACTGCCGGGAAAGGTTCTTATAAATTGCAGAGCCCCGGAGTAATGGCCCCAGGAGGAGAGATTATTATCTATGCCCCTCATATAAATTGTTTTCATTCCCGACCGGAGATGGATCTTGCCTTAAGGCAAATAGGTTATCATTGTAAGGATTATGTAAAGAAATATTTAAAATTGAATCCCGAGTTTAGTAAAAATATTGCTGCTCATGTTATAAATGTAAGAGGAACAGGAAGCTTTGATGTTGATTCCGGAAAAGAGAAATTTGACTTTAAAGTCACTTTAGCTACCGGGATTTCTAAAGATACTTGTGAATCAGTAGGATTGGGTTATCGGAATCCTGATTTAATTCGCCAGGAAAATTTCGTTGAACCAGGAAAACTGTGGATTGAAAATGGAGGAAAATACCTCTATAAAATAAAATAAAGTATCAGATAATTCCAAATATAATCGGTGTAATCAACCATAAAAAGGAGGAGGTTAAACAAATGAAAAATGTAGTTATCGCGCAATCAGGCGGGCCCACCTCGGTAATAAATAACAGTATAAGGGGAGCTATTAACGAATTAATTTCCTCTAAGAAAGTTAATGAAATATATGGAGCCAGGATGGGTATTCTTGGGGTTTTAAAAGAAGAATTAATAGACATCTCTTCCCAGGAGCCCCAGCAAATAGCTTTATTAGCAGAAACTCCATCTGCAGGAACGATAGGTAGTTGTAGGTATAAAATAAAAAATGATGAGGATTTGGCTCGAATTGTCGAGGTATTCAAAAAACACGATGTTGGATATTTCTTCTATTGTGGAGGCGGAGATTCAATGGATACAACTAACAAAGTAAGTGAATTAGCCCAAAAAGAAAATTTGGAACTAATTTGCACCGGTATACCTAAAACTATTGATAATGATGTAGGAGGACCTTTACAGGCTGATGGAACATTCGCTATATGTGATCATGACCCGGGGTATGGAAGTGTTGCCAGAAATTTAGCCATAAATATACTTGAGGCAAATGAAGAAAATAAAGCCAGCTATACCAGTGACCCCGTTTTGCTAATCGGAGTAATGGGGAGAAAAATTGGTTTTATTCCGGCTGCAGCACGGTTGGCTGATCCCAAAAGAGAAATTCCTTTATTAATAATTCTTCCCGAATCTCTATCCAAAGATGATTATCAGAGTAACTTAGAATTTATTACCGAAAAAGTTAATGAGAAATTAAAAAAAGAGGGAAGATGTATAGTAGTTATCGGAGAAGGAGTAAACGTAGGAGATTTGGGAATACTCCGAGATAGTTTTGGACATGCTGAATTCAGCGCTTCTGAGAAAACTGTAGAACAGGTACTTACTAATTACCTTAACGGAATAGACAGGAAAGATAGCCGGGGAAGAGCGCAAAGTAGATTAATAGTTAGAGGAATAGCTCGCTCGGAAAGACCAGGTACTCGCCAGAGAAGAGAGATTACCTATGTATCGGAAGTTGACAGAGAAGAAGCCTACCAGGTGGGAGCATATGCCGCCAAAATTGCTTTATTTGGAGAAAATGGTTTTATGTCTACCATTGTAAGAAATCCTGATTTACCTTATAAAGTAAATTATGATAAAATACTTTTAGATACTGTAGCTAATTCAGAAAGGGAATTCCCTAAAAAATGGATTGCCTCCAATAGAGTAGATGTAACCGATGAATTTGTAAATTGGTCACTACCTTTGATCGGAGGTCCGTTTCCTAAATTTGCAAAATTTAAAGAGATTTATGTTCCCAAAAAATGTGCAGAATATATACCGGTGGAGTATAGAAAGTAAAATTCGTATCTCGTATCTAGTATCTTGTATCTCGTGAAGAAGAAGTCCAGATGCCGGAAGTAGGGGTTCGATTCATCGAACCCGCTAACCGTAGGACAGACGTCTCGCCTGTCTATTAGATAACCCTGGTCGAATAAATTCGACCCCTACATAAAATCAATAAATTATCTGAAAAAGTTTTGAATTTTGAATTATGGTTTTTAATTTTTCGCTTTAAGTTCTTAGTTAAATAAGTAAATTGACATATTATCTAAAAAGTTCAAAGATGAAAGATGATAGTTAGTTATTGTGTTTATTACTTATTACTCATCACTCATTACTTGTGTTAGGAAGGAGATGAAATAGTGGCCTTATCGCGGCTTACTGAAAAACAGATAAAGGAAGATGCGGAACAACAATTAATAAAATTTAAGAGAACGAAAGATTTTTTAATAGCTATCGATACCGATGGTTGTGTTACTGATAATATGAATGGAAAACAGATGCTGATTTTCCACCCCCAATTTATGGAATTTTATCAGTTGTGGAAGATTGAATCTTATTTTAGAGAAGTTGCTGAATACTACAATCTTTTTTCTGTGGATCGAGGTTGTAACAGATTTATTGCCATTCAGCTTACTCTTACTGCTCTTCAAAACAGAAAAGATGTTCAACAAGTTTTACAGGAAAAGCGTATGAAATTACCAGACATAAAACCTCTAAATGAATATATTGCCTGTACCAGGGAAAATAAATTAGGGTTGGGGAATCCGAGTTTGGAGGAATTTCTAAATCAAAATCCTCTTGATTTAACTTTGTACAAAATTTTAGGCTGGAGTGAAGCGGTAAATAGAACTTTTCCTCATGTTTCGGCTAAAATTCCTCCCTTCGATAATGTTAAAGAGTGTTTGGAATTAATGACCCAATATGCAGACATATTGATTGTTTCTAAAACACCATATATAGATTTAGCAAATTACTGGGAAGCTCAGGGAATTTCTAAATATGCTCAGATTATCGCTGGTCAGGAAATGGGTTCAAAAGGACACCATATTGAAATAGCTAAAAAGAAAGGTAAATATAAAGATGATCAGGTATTAATGATTGGTGATGGTGGTGGAGATTTAAAAGCGGTCAAAGCAAATAAGGGATTTTTTTATCCCACTCCACCCGGTAAAGAAAAAGAAGCCTGGGAGAAATTTCCAGACGCATTTCAAAAATTTATTGAAAGGAAATATCAAGGAGAATTTGAAGATAATCTTTTAGACATATTTGAAAAAGCACTTCTTACTTCTCCACCCTGGCAGCAAGCGGATTATAATCATATTGTTTCTTATAAAGAAAAGCAAGAAATAAGGAAAAGCTTATATAAAAAGTTTAACCCTCAAGGTAAGCTTCTTGTATTATAAAATGTTAATTAATTTCCCAAATAATTTATTTTTTAAATTATTTGAATAAAAAAGAAGGGAGGTTGATAAAGAGCTTAGTATATATAATGTAAGGACATAAGTATTTTTGTCTGGTATTAAAAATTTTAAAAAATTAGGAGGTTTTTCATGAAAAAGTTAACTTTAACATTATTAATGGTTACAATTATGTTGTGCAGCGTGTTCGTAACAGGCCTGGCAGCAGGCAAGGTGCTTCATATGTATACAGCATTTGATACCGAAGAGGCTAGGTATTACATTGAGGTTTTTGAGAAAGAAACCGGAATTGATGTAGAATGGGTAAGAATGTCATCGGGTGAAGTGTTAGCCCGCATAGAAGCAGAAGCAGCAAATCCACAAGCAAGCATGTGGCATGCAGGTTCTAATACTTCTCATATAAATGCGGCATCCAAGGGATTGCTTGAGCCCTATAAACCTAATACAGATTTTGAATTAATTGACATTTTACATGCAGAAGATTGGGCCTGGACCGGATTTTACACTGGTGCAATCGGCTTTGTATCTAATGTGAATTTCCTAAAAGAACATAACGTAGAGGCTCCAACTTCTTGGTCTCAGCTTTTAAATCCAGCTTTTGAAGACAATATTGCTATGGCATATCCTTATACTTCAGGGACTGCTTATACAACTTATGCTACTTTAGTGCAGATGATTGGTATGGAAAAAACTCTTGATTGGTGGGAAGAATTTGATAAACAAAGCATTCACCAATATACCAAATCAGGAACCGCTTGCATAGCCATGGTTGGGATAG
>NMQN01000630.1 GCA_003575245.1 Candidatus Atribacteria bacterium 1244-E10-H5-B2
ACCGGTAGCGTAAAATAATTCTAATACGGCTTGGTCTCTTAACCCCAATTTACCTTTAAAATTAGCCTTATCTAATAAAAGATTTATCTCTCTTAAACTCAGAACATGAGGAAGTTTTTTACTCACCCGGGGGAATTCAATCAGACTGGTGATGTCTTCCTTAATAAGACCTTCTATCAATAAAAAGCGATAAAACATTTTTACCGCTACTAAATTTCGAGAAATTGAATTAATCTCTAAACCTTTTCCCCTTAAAAAAACAAAATAATTATTGACCAAAACTTTATTAGTCTGATTAAAAGAGATAATCTTCTTCTTTTTTAAAAAACTAATATACTTTATCAGGTCGTATCTGTAAGAGATTATAGTATTTTGGGCTAAACCCCTTTCAATAGATAAATAATCTAAAAAACATTCCAAAGTTTCTTCTAATTTTTTCATTTTATGACAAGTTTTGTGCCAGGCACTAAAGTTTACATTTATGACAAGTTTTGTGCCTGGCACAAAACTTGTCATTCTTTAGTACTGTATTTTTAAATCCGAAGGAACAATTTGAATCCAAACATTTCCGGGAGTTAAAGCTACTCTATTGCCTTTCTTATCTAAAAATAGGGTTCTTGATCTTAGATCTGGTTTTTCCCAGATAATTTCTGTTGAGCTACCTTTAAAAAATAATAAACCTGTTCCCTTGCCGACGAAATCTACTGCTAGTCTCCCCTCTTCATCAATAATTTTTGTTCCGACAAATTGAATTAGAATATTATCTACTGCTATTTGCTCTTTAGTTTTGGCATCTATGTGGGGTTCGCTGTTCATAAATCTTAAATATTTCATCGATTCAGGTAGGTACTTATAACTAACCGTATAGTCACTGTTGTAAGGGATTGCTATATAATCAGTTTCTCTACCGGTTAATCTTTCATTTCTATCAATTTCAAATTGATATTCCTGCTTTTTTATCATCTCGATATAACCCAATTTATTGGCTTCTTTTCTCAACTTTATGGTAGAGGTGTATAAATTGTGAGGTGGGTTTCGGTCTTTAGACCTCCAGAAGGGCTGAAAATCCACAAACTCATTTATATCATCTATCTTCTCTTCTTTTATAAAATTATATGCTTCTTCGCTCCCGCCAACATGCACATAAATTGCCTGATGCTCTAAAGATTTACTAACGAAATAAGGTCTTGCACTTCTTATTGGTCCAACTTCTTCTGCATTCTGGTCATAATAGATAGCTAAAAACCTGGTAATTCCACCTTCTGCCAAAGCTTCATAGACAATATTGGCTTTATCTAAACCACTTTGTGGTCTGGCTCCTTCTGAATTTTCTACCATAATAGAAAGGGGCCTACTTCCAAAAGGAGATTCTTTCTCCTTTACTTCCGGTAGAGTAGTGATTTCCCCGAGGTTTACTATGGTACCATAAGTTGCTTCGATATTTTCTTCTTCTTTTTCGCCCAAATTAACTTTAAGTTGTGATTCGCCCGGTTCGAATACTTCTCCCCTCACTTCTTTCCTGCTGGTTATGGTCTGCTTAAAATATTCGGTAGAAACACTTATGTCCTCACCTAAAGATTCTTTAGTTTGAGCTGGAGGAACCACTGACACAGGCTCAGTTTCAATCTTGGGGGTTTTAACTTCTACTTTTGGTGCTCCTTCCGTTAATTCTTCCTTTCTTACTACTTTTGTCTCGGTCACCTCTTCTTTTATCTTGGGTGGTTCAGGCGAAATTGGTTTAGCTTTTTGTTTAACTTCCAATTGAGCAATGGCTTTCTCCTCGGTAATCTCTGGTTTCTTAGATTCCGGCTGTTTTGGAGCTGGAATTTCCACCAAACTAACCAAAATAAGCTCCTTTTCTGGTAAGGGCATTGTAAAATCAAAGGCAATCATATTCCCGAAAGCAAATAATAATATAATATTAAGTATGATAGAAATTAAAAATGATCTCCCTAAAAAACTCTTTTTACTCTGTTTTAAGCGTTTTGCTCTATATCTATTCATGGGCATGAATTATTTACACCTCAATTAAATTAGTCATTAGTGAATAGTGAATAGTCGTTAGTATTTCGTATATCGTATATCGTATTGCGTATTTCGTAATGAACTTATACACTAAATGCCCAACTCTATATAATCTTATCACTTCTATTTTCTTCACGAGATGCGAGATATGAGATACGGATTACTCGCTATTTCTCCTCCGCAGGTTGGGTGGCGATGGCAATTCTTTCCGCTCCTCCCTTTTTAAGCAAATCCATTACTCTGATTACCTTACCATGGAGTACATTTTTATCTGCCTCTAAAACTACCGTTCCTTCTGGTTCCTCTTTTATTTTCTCAGCTACACTTTCGGTAAGTTTTAAAGGGTCTATTAGTTTTCCATTAAGATAAATAGTATTATTTTCAGTAATAGTTACGATAATATTCTCCGATGGTTTAGCAGCAGCGAAATCTCCAGTTGGTAAATCAACCTTTATTCTATTTTCTAAATTTACAAAAGTAGTAGTCAGCATAAAAAATATTAATAAAAGAAAAACTACATCAATCAAGGGGGTCAGGTCAAAACGAGCACTCTTTTTATTTAGATGAGGAAACTTCATATTCTACTTCACCACCCTGATTAATACCATTTTTAATAGCCCCACTATGATTAACTTCTTGATAAGTTAGAAGATCTATTAGATCTACACAATTTACTTCCATATCTTTTATCAATTTATCTACTCGGTGTGATAAATAATTATAAACCACGATAGTCGGTATAGCTATCGACAATCCAAAGGCAGTGGTAAGTAGTGCCTCAGAAATTCCTCCTGCCAGTGCTTCTGGTTTACCTACTCCCATAACCGCTATTACATTAAAGGCTTTAACCATACCAAATACTGTTCCTAAAAGTCCTAATAATGGAGTAATATTACCGATGGTGGAAAGTATAGACAAATTTCTCTCTAATACAGGAATTTCCTGGTTGGCACTATCTTCAATCGCCTCTTTCATCTCTTCCCGCCCCCGGCCAAATTTCATTAGACCGGCCAACATAATCTTTGAAATGGGAGTGGGACTTTTACGACATGCAGAAATAGCCAGTTCAATGCTCCCTTTTTTAACTAAATTTTTAACTCGCAAAACAAATCTTTTACTTTTAGTTTTAATACTTTTTAGATAAAACATCCTCTCAAAAAAAATAGTAATTGCAATCAGCGAACACATAAAGATGGGATACATTAAGAACCCACCTTTTTCAAAAACTTCTAACATTAAATATTTGCCCCCTCTTCTTTTTATTGTTAACTAGTTATCTGGTTACTTAGTTAACTGGTTAAAAATTTATTTAACAACAACCATTTAACCAACCAAACAACCACGTAACTAATTCTTAACGAGATACAATTTCGTTGTTCGTATCTAGTATCTCGCCAGAAAATTAATCCAAATAAATATCCTTCAAATCTCTTTAATCCTTTCAATTGTTTATTTTTTACTAGATACGATCCACGAGATACGGCTATTCTGCTTGAAACTCGTAACTTACAACTTGCAACTTACAACTTGCAACTTGCAACCTATAACCCGTTACTCTTTTCTTATTCTTATTTTCCTCACGATATACGAAATACGATATACGATATACTAATTATTCCTTCTGCAAAACTTCCAACCTTTCCCTGGCTTTTTCCACATATGGGCTCTGGGGAAATTTTGAAACCAAGTCCTGATAATCAGAAATAGCTTTTTCTTGATTTTCTAACTTTTCCCAACAGACTGCTTTAGTATACAAGATATCATCACCATATTTTAGATCGGAATAATCTTCTAAATATTTTTCTCCCACCTTAATGGCCTTTTCATATTCATCTTTTTTAAAATAAGAAAGACACAAGCCGTACAAAGCCTCTGACAGATATGGACTATCGGGATAGCCTCTCACCAGTCTTTCTAAATTGATAATATTATCCATCCAGTTCTCTTCCTGTAAATATATCTGGCTTAATAAATACATTGCTTCTGCCCTGAAACTACTATTACTGTAAGAACTTATAAACTTTCCCAGTTCTGCCTTAGCCAAATTCTTATTCCCTGAAAGAAAATAGTTCTTGCCAACTCTAAACTGTGCTTCTTCAGTAAATTTACTATCGGGATAAATGCTTATAAGTTTTTTAAATTCCTCAATGGACGATTTGTACTCTTTATTCTCCAGATAAATCCAGGCGATAGCATATTGGGCATTAGCTGAGAAATCTCCCTCAGGATACATTTCGATAAATTTTTCGTATGCTTCTCTGGCCTTCTGATAATCTTTAAGATTATACCATGATTCTGCCGCCATAAACTTTGCTCTTTGCCCCAAATCTAAATTTTCTTCATCTTCTTCCACTTTATTAAAATATTCGCTTGCCTTCTTATAATCAGCTAATTTAAAATAACTCCACCCCATCCAATAGTAGCTTTCCGAGAGCAAGGGGGATTGAGGGA
>NMQN01000552.1 GCA_003575245.1 Candidatus Atribacteria bacterium 1244-E10-H5-B2
AAAGTATATCTCCACATAATAGATCACTTCCTTTATTATTTTTTCTTTTTAGGACAGGGGATTCCTGATTGTCTTCGTTTACCTATTTTAGATTTCTTACGTTGATAAGAGTCCTTAAACGGGCCCGAACCATCACGTTTTCCCCTTATAGTTTTTGACATTACTTACCTCTACTTTTCTTTTTGATTTTTTTCTTTTTAACTTTTTCCGGCAATTTCTTAACACTTGGAGTAGCTTTTAGCCATTCATTAAATTTCCGCTGACTAATTTCTCCACGTTTAACCATTGCCCCAAATTTTCTTACCTGTGCCTTACTTCTAAATGGCATTATCCCTTCTCCTTCCCATTATCAGAGAACTCTTTATCCGGTATGACCGGACACCTGTAAATCCTTTTCAAAAATTTATCATCCCATCTTTGAAATCCTCTAAATTTTGTACAGGTATCAACTATCAATCGATAATCATCCTCGGTTAGTAAAACTTCACCTTTAGCACCTTTCACTTTTTCTACAACTCCCATCGCTCTTATCAACTCCGGACCATTCAGACCCAGACCGTGATGTGGTAGAATATCCTCTAAAGTTTTTTGAAAATTATAGGTTTTGAATTCCAATATTCCCTTTTGGTTAGGTACACTAAAGGTATAATTTTTTAAATCTAATCTACGCATATTATCCCCCTTTCTAATTTAATGGGGATTTTTATAGGTACAACCCCAAAACCTATATTAAGTAACATTTGCTGCAAATTTCCAGCCTTCGGCGGCAATTGCATAATACGTTTTACCGTCAACCTGAACGGGTACTAAAACATATTTAGTGCCATCTATTTCTAACGCAAAATCGGTGGTAGTGGTAGCACTTTCTCCTGGTAAGTTTCCGCCGGTAGGTATAACTACTTTTACTCTTGCCATAATATTTATCTCCTTTTCAAGATAGAGGAGAAATTAATCCCCTCTATCTATTTTTTTAGTTTCTATACATTAGTCGGTATGTTAAATATGTTCACTATATTGCATCCATTTAACACGACAGGGCAACAAAGTTCATACCAACCCATAGAACCATACATTGCAAGTGGATTATCAGGATCACCTACAGGTGGGAAGATATAGAATTTCCTGTCTATGCCTGACACTCTGACATTACCAAAAGCATTCTTTCCAAAGATAGAAATAACGTAAACTGCACCGGCTGCTACATAAGTGTCAATATCTCCCACAGCATGTCGATAAGGAACATTGTCTTTGTGGAAACGTATACCAAAGATCTCTCCTTCTAAATTACGATAGAGGTCCTTAGGTGCGGCAAAATGTTTCATATTGATCCATTCGTCATCTCTCTGGAAGTCATACTTCTGTAATGGTGTATAGACACCATGGTAATAACCATCATCAAATACAGCAGACCCATTAGCTTCTAATAGGGCTAATGCTTTTCTGATTACATCGACTGATACTTTGTCGCCGGCAAGTAATGATTTAGTGCATACCACTCTGGCTAAATCACCAACGACAGGTATATGGTCCAATTCGTCTACGGTAAATTCAGTAACAGGTGTTTCGACAGTAAATTTTCTGGCTATTCCGTAGTTCTTGCCCGACGTAAAGACAATTACGCCAGTGTCAGCTACTGCAAAACCCAAGTCATTCACTTTAACTAAAACTTTGGTAGAATCAGCTGCCACTGTTACCTCACCTGATTTAGTTGCATCAGCATCGGCTAATAATCCAATTCCACCTTCTGCTACGACTTCCCAAATTAGAGAGTCGATAGTAGAGGCGGCTGACTTACCTTGTTCTACTGCAGTCTCGGCCATATCTTTGTCCATAGAGGTAATCCAGAACTTCTTTGATGGTTTTACATGGTCTCCATATTCAGCCACTGTTGCTTGTACGGTATTACCGTAAATCTTGGTTGAGACTCCAGCATCACCTTCATCTAATGGGCCCCTTTTCATAGGAAAGGGTGCGACTCTGGTAAATTCTACGTTATCACTAGCATTTTTAGGTATCTCGGCTTTTTTCTCTCTTGCGGCAAACTGGTCGAATACTACATAGTTTTCCTTACCTTCAAGGAATTGTGCTTGATAATATTTCTTGTTAAATTTGTGCCCTTCGGTTACTGTTCCGGTAAATGCTCCTAATATCAGTGATAACGGAAACAATAATATTCGTCTAAATATTCTCTTGAGATTCATAAGAGTTTTATCTCCTTTCTTAATATTTTGTTTTCCTCTATTTTCTGCTTCTCTGGAGATATACTTTCTTTTAGCCTTCCTTACTATAGAGTATCCTTTTTTATAGGGCTATTTCAGGGGTGTTGCTTAAAATCATATATCTTCTCTATTCCCCGATTATATTTGTCCTTTTCTTTTTCTTTCTTCCATATCGGTAATTACCTTCTTCCGATATTCAGGATCGTCTTCCATCCGGTCAGAGTCATACTCTGGTGCTGATCCTGCCTGTGGTGTCTCCAAGTCACTAAGCCCGATATTACCTGCTTCCTTATGAGTCTTTGCTTCTTCTATGAGCTCTTTTTTGACCTGTTCACGCACTTTTTCTTTCTCTTCTTTTTGGGTTTGAGAAAAATCTGATGCTGATAAATCATGGTAAGCCTGTTCGTAAGCCTTAACCCTATATTGTTTAAAATATTCGGGATTCTTTTCGAGAAATTCCTGAACTTTTACCTGGTCAAACTTTACCGGGTAATCTTTATATTTATCTTCCAGATCCTTATAAAGTTTTTCCCTTCTTCTTTCCATATCACTTTGATAAAAGGGTGCAGTCTTGGCACTGGTCAATTGGTCAACATAATCTGCTAATTTTTGATTATAGGCGGTTACCTTATTCAGTGCCTTCGTTGGATTTTCATAATATTCGTCATCACTTATGACCGGAGGCTGGGGTCTTTGAGGTAGTGTGCTTGGTTGCTGGGATTCTTTCATGGTTTCTTCTTCAATCTTGGCAACCTTTTCCTTTAACTTTATTGTTTCTTTTGCCTCTTCCCTTAATTCTCCCATCTCATCACTACGACTCTGAATAAATTTCTCTTTCTCATCTAATAATTTAACCAATTCTTCGGCTGATTTACCCTTATATCGTTCAGGTAATTCTACTTTAGGCTCTTCTCCAGGCTTTTCTTTTCCGGGCTCTTCTGTTTTCTCCTTCTCTCCTTTGCTTGCCTGACTTCCGGGAGCTTCGGGGTGATCCTCTTTATAAACCAACTCCTCAGCTTCTTTTTCTGTCAGGTCTTTTCTAATATCAACCTTCTCTTCGACCTTCTCTTTAACAGGGTGTTCACCTTCCGGTGCTTCTGTTTTTTTGAGGGTATTGTCTTTGGTCATTTTGATATTACTCCTTTCTTTTAAATATATTTTTTATGATATTCTATAATATGATTTTTGCTGGTAAACTTTATATTAAAATCTTCATTACATAAAACTTTTCTTCCTGTTTTCACAATTAACTCTTCTAAATAATCTCTCATCGCTAAAAAATCAAGATATTTATTTGTATCAATTCTCTTTATCCCCATCATTTCTTCTCTTTTACTTTTTTTCTTTCAAAACATAAATCTCTAGTCCCATCACATAAATCAAAACCGGATGCCCACCTATCAAATCCATACTTCTTGAATAGTTTTTCCAGTTCTTTTTCAAATGGTAAAAATTTATCTTTTACCTTATAGTAAACTCGGCATTCACCCTCTTTAAGTTTTATCATTTATTCCCCCCTTCCCCTTTCATCCTCTTTAACTCCTGCTCATCCTCATAGGCAGAAATCTCGGTAAATCTAAATAAATCCCTGAAATCCTTGATCCATCCAAGTATCTTTCGGCAGGCCTTAATATTTGCCATATCGTCATTACTTTCGTCTTTTAACTCTTTATTATATTTTTCTTCTGACTTCTTTAAAAAATCCTCGATGATCTTCCAACCCGGCATCTTGGTTATTCGCTTTAAACTGTTCGCCTGATTAACAGATAGAGTTAATTCGTCTTTATCGCTCATATTTATACCTCCCCTTTAGCCTCTGATGCTTGTCCACCCGACGGAGATACAGAGGAAAGCATACCCCCGCCTGGTGAACGACCAGGTCCGGGGATTACACCTAGCCCTGCTTCTTTGCGGGTCTTTCCTAATTTCGCTTCTGCCTCCTCCCTCTTTTTCTTTTCTCGCCTAAAAAATTCCTTTGCTTCCCTTTCTTTCTTTAATGAGGGTATTAACTTTTCTTTATCCTTAAACATAAATCTATCGGCTATTCTCTTGCATATCTCTCTGATATCGATAACTGCCTCCATAACCGGGCCTTCTGGACCCTGTTGGGGCTGACCATCAGGGCCAATCTTCGGAGCAAGTGCTTTCTGGGCAAGATCAAAGAAGGTGAATAGATTTTTAAGCTCGGTTATTTTCTCCAGGAATCCCGATACACCGGTAGGTATAAAGTCCGGATTGCCTTTC
>NMQN01000354.1 GCA_003575245.1 Candidatus Atribacteria bacterium 1244-E10-H5-B2
AAGAAAATATCTGGAATAACGTCTAATGTTCCACAAAGTCCGTGGAAAGATATATTTACTAAAGAAGTTGCACAAAGCAAATATTTATTCACCAATGGAAATTATTATAAGGGATTTAATTGTTTAGAAAAAGCAGTCTTTAAAAAAATAAAAACCTATTACACCGATAGCGAAAATAACAAAAAGGCATTTATAGATAGATATGGATTTAAGAAATGGAGAAAAGATATTGGCAACATTATGCATAACATTCCAGAAACTAACTGCAAGTTAGGAGAGTGGATTGGAAAAACAAGTACATCATTAAAAGATATAGAAATTTTAGACCCATTAGAAATTGAAATCAAGGGCGGTATATATAGAAAAATATATAATAATCTATCTTTTGATGATTTATTTAAAACCGAGAGTAAACAAGTAAAAAAAGAAGAATATGTATTAGGAACTATTCATTCAGTAAAAGGAGAAACATTTGAAGCTGTTTTGCTTATACTAAAAGAGAGGACTACTGGCGGAAAATATATAAAATTACTTTCTGAAGATATAAATAATTGTGAAGAATTACGAAATGTTTACGTTGCTATAACAAGGCCTAAAAAAATTTTAGTCATTGTAGTTCCCGAAAAAGATAGAGTAAAATGGGAAAACAAATTTTATAGTTAATATTTATTAAATGGGGACAACACACATCCTATTTAAATGATTTTTGTTTGTATTTTTAAATAAAAAGAGGTGCAATATGTTAGTAAATAGATATTCAGTAAATCAAAAAACTATTAATTCATTATTAGTAGATATCAGGTCAAAGAATATTGCCATACCAGAAATTCAGCGTCCTTTTGTCTGGAATGCAATTAAAGTACGTGACCTTATTGATTCATTATACCAAGGATATCCGATAGGCTATTTAATTGCTTGGCATAATCCTTCAGTAAGGCTTAAAGATGGAACCCGATCAAAAGGAAGAAAAATACTTATTGATGGTCAGCAGCGGGTAACCGCTCTAATGGTAGCTTTACTTGGAGAATATATAGTTGACAAAGAATATAGAAAAGTAAAGATAATTATTGCATTTCATCCGAAAGAACGTAAATTTGAAGTTGTTAATCCTGCAATTCGTAAAGATAAATCCTGGATAGCTGATATATCTAAAGTCTTTTCCCCTGATGTAAAAGTTTTAGAACTCGTTAACGAATATTGTGAGAACAATGAAGGAAACGACCAGGATGATATTTTTAAGAGTATCGAATCATTGTTAGGCGTCATTAATAATCAAATTGGATTGATTGAACTAAATTCTGACTTAGACATTGAGACTGTTACGGAAATATTTATTCGAATTAATTCGCAAGGCACTGTTCTTAGTCAAGCTGATTTTGCAATGTCAAAAATTGCAGCTAATGAAATTTATGGGGGGAATGAATTACGAAAGTGCATTGATTATTTTTGCCATCTGGCGGTCGCTTCCGAGTTTTATCCACAGCTTAAAGATGTAGATCAAGATTTTACTAAAACAGAATATTTTCAAAAAATGACATGGTTAAAAAACGAAAATGATGACTTATATGATCCATCTTATACAGATATGTTAAGAGTTGCCTTTGCCTCAAAGTTTAAGAGGGGACGATTGGCAGATTTAGTAGCCTTATTATCAGGACGGAATTTTGAAACCCGGGATTATGAAGAAATAATTGCAGAGGAATCTTTTAACAAACTTAAAGAAGGTATCTTTGATTTTATGAATGAGGCAAATTTTAAGAAATTTGTTATGATTATTCGTTCTGCTGGATTTGTAGATTCCTCCATGATTCGTTCACAAAACACTTTAAATTTTGCTTATATTATTTATCTTGCAATAAGGCATCAAGGAATTAATCCCGGTAAAATAGAATCGTATATACGTAGATGGTTTGTAATGTCAATACTAACCAGACGCTATTCAAGTTCTCCCGAATCAGCTTTTGATTTTGACGTAAAAAGAATTAATGAAATGGGTATTGTTAAATATATAGAAGATGTAGAGGCTGCTGAATTATCTGATGCATTTTGGAATGCAGGTCTGCCACAACAGATGAATACATCGGTCGCCAGTAGTCCATATTTTAATGTTTATCTTGCCTCTCAAGTTTATTTAAATGATAAGGGTTTTTTATCCCGGGATATAACCGTTCACGACCTTCTTTCGTACAAAGGAGACGTTCACCACCTGTTCCCGAAGAATTATCTCAAGAAACATGGTTTGACACGGAATAAATATAATCAGATTGCAAATTATGTAATGATGCAAAGTGAAATTAATATTTCTGTTGGGGATAATTCCCCCGCAGATTATTTCTCTAAATTATTAGAGTATTGTTGTAATGGAGGCGAAAAAGCTGCCTACGGAGCGATAACAAACTTGGATCAAATTAAAGATAATTTTGTTATGCATTGTATTCCCGAAGGAATGGAAAACAAAACTGTTGAGCATTATGAAGAGTTTCTTCAAGAACGCCGAAAGTTAATGGCAAAGAAAATAAAGGAATATTATTGGGAACTTTAGAATTAAAAATAATTGTTAATTATAAGGATTTAATTCCAAGAGCTGAGGTTTTAAAATGGAATTCCTTCTATTCTCGAAAATATCATTTGATATTCCTGACCCTATCGCTTTAATCGAATGCTACTGTTACCAAAATGATATTTATTCCAAATATGATCTTCTGGGAGATAAGAAAATTGAGGATGTAAATAAAATTGGCGCACGTATCAAGAAAGAAGTACTTTTAGAATGTAAAACAATAACTGATAGAACAAAGAGCGTAAATATATTTAAATATAATCTTAAACAATTTTTAGACCTGGAAGAGAAAAAAAGAAGTGAACATATTAAAGAATTAAATGATTTTGTTATTCAGAAGTTGTTAAAGATTAAAGGTATTGCTTTGTCTACTACTACCAAAATTCTGCATACACTTTACCCAAAAATTATTCCCATGATTGATAGCCTGCTTCAAAAGAAATATCGTCAAGTAATTAATGATGGATGGACGGAGAAGCGAGCCGATGAGATACTTATTGATTTTTATAATAATCTGAAAATGGAAAGTAATCGAGAAAATTTAAATTATATCCTTGACAAATTAGTAGAAAATAATATTCAACATTTAAGCAGGATAAGAATATTTGATATTCTTTGGTGGTCATATCTGAAAGCTGAGAAATTAAGGAAAGAAAAAGGTATTAATTGGAATACAATAAGATATTAGTTAGATGCCTAATTTGCAATTTTATAAAATTAATATAAAAAAAGAAGGTGTACTATGGGTAGATTTATTCAAGATTCCAATTCACATGGTAGTCTTAAAAACTTGCAAGTCGTTATTAATGAAAAAAAGAAATATCTGGACGCTGAAATCTCAAAAGTAATTGAAAAGCAAATGAAGATTGATTGGAAATCTCCATTAAGGTCAGATGATTATGCAGAGTATCGTGATGAGGATTTTTTAGAAAAGTTAGGGATATTAAATAAAATAAAATATCCTTTAAGCGATTTTTGGCCTAATTATGGTCCTCAATGGGATGCATTGGGTGTTAGCGGGGATGAAATTATACTGGTTGAAGCAAAGGCAAATATTCCTGAAATGGTAAGTTCTGGAACTGGTGCAAAAAATCCTCAATCAATTAAAAAAATAAGGAATTCCCTTGATGAGGTAAAAAAATATTTGGGTGTTAGTGATAGCATTGATTGGACCGGAACATTTTATCAATATGTAAATCGAATAGCTCATCTATATTATTTAAGAGAGAAAAATCAGATTAAAGCCCAACTTTTATTCATCTATTTTATTAATGATATAACAGTTCATGGACCAAAAACTAAAGATGAATGGCTTGGAGCTATTCAAACAATGGAGTGTTATTTAGAATTGTCGAAAAAACATAAACTGAGAAAATATATTCATGATATTTTTATAGATGTCAATGATTTGCGATATAAGAATGCGACTGGGACAGTTTTATTAGGTCAACAATTCATTTACTTTTTCTAACTTTTTCAGGAATAATAGGGACAGTTCCTATTTAATCCAAAAACTTGAGGGATGGAAAAATAAATAAAGAGAAATATTGAAAAATTTATAGAATGTAAATAATGGTACTACTATTTATACTCTAACTTGTCTTACGAACTCTAATAGGAGGCGAATAGGATGAAAGAGGAGAATAGAAAAAAAGTAGAATTAATAAAAGAACTGAGGTTTTTACGGGAAGAGCGGGAAAAAGGGGTGTTCAAGGATATAACCAAACCCAAACAAACAGAACAAGCTACACAGGAGAGAGAAAACAGATTCAGAGAACTGTTTAACAGCATGAGCAGTGGAGTAGTAATATATGAAGCCAAAGATAATGGTAGAGATTTTATAATCAAAGACTTTAACCGAGCTGCGGAGAAGATTGAAAAAGTTCAGAAAGAGGATA
>NMQN01000555.1 GCA_003575245.1 Candidatus Atribacteria bacterium 1244-E10-H5-B2
CACCTCCACGATTTTTATTAGTTTTTTTTAACAATCAAAACCGCTTCGCTCCGCTCAAATCATACAATATCTTTTACTATGTTTAAATAAAGGCTCCACTGACCTAAAATTTTATTTAATTTTTAGAAATTATTTAATCTACCAAATTTTGTTTATTGAAATTCAGCTTTAATTTCCCCTGCCCCCTGGAAAAGCATTAGAAAACTAGGGAGCAGGGTCAACAGCAATCCGGAGAATGAATAGAGAACCGGATCACCGGTATACGATTCACGGGATACGAGATTGTGTGATGGTATCATACTTTTATTACTTTTTCGAAAGCATTTCTTTTTGTGTAGCAATCAATTCATCTATATCTTCTTCCGTATTAAAGAAATGAGTGCTCACCCTAATTCCTCCTATTCCCCCTAATGCTCTTAATGATACTTTTATTGGCTTCCTACCGCGAGGAGGTGCAGAGAAATAGTTAAAACTTGCTAAATCTCTTTCATGATTTCCAGTTGTATATACGATCAAGCCGTGCCTCTTCCGGGGATCCTCAGGGGTAAGAACCTTACATCCAATCTCTTTGAGTTTCTCGATAAGATAACCACCTAAATAACGAACTCTTTTTTCAATATTTTCAATACCAATTTTTTCATAGAACTTAAGAGTAGCGTTCCATCCAAAAAGTGAAGAACCACTACACACATCTTGAGAAAATTTGTTTGCATCATTTACAAGGGGGTAATCCCAACTCCTTATGTTGTCGTGGTCAGGAAGACTAAAGGGTATTCCCGTGGGTATATTGGCCCATATATAGTTCCTAAATCTTGGGTCAAATTTAGAAATGAGGCTCTTGCGGATGTACATGAACCCTGCCCCTTCCGGACCGCATAACCACTTATAACTTCCTGTGATGATAAAATCTACATCATCTTCATGCACATTAATATCTATTGCACCAAGTGCTTGCATGGGATCATCTAGCACCAATGCGTCATGTTTATGAGCAATCTCGCTTATTCCTTTCACGTCGTCAAACGTAAACCCGCTAAAAGCCTCAGTACGGTTAATGACTACTAGTTTAGTGTTATCATCAATTCTTTTTTCTAAATCCGTTAATAGAATTTCACCATTTACATTTTCCACTCTTCTTAACTCGACGCCATATCGCCTTTTCAAGTCAAGTAAAATATAAGTTATAGATGGATACTCAAGGTCAGTAAACACTACATTATCTCCTTTTACCCAATCTAACATATTGTAGAGTATTAAGTTAGCAGCTGTCATTGGTCGATATATATTGACCACTTCTTCCTTATCTGCATGGATTAATCTTGCGGCTCTTTCAATTGTTTCGAAAAATGTTTTGGTTAGAAACGGGTGTGTTGCAATATCTGCCACTGGTATATCTTCCATTCTTCCTGCTTCTACGAGATTGTAAAATTCTCTGCAAGCATCTAACCAGTAATCTCCCGGAATCATTTGATCTGCAGCATTAAGAAATGTCCAGTGGTCGAGCAATTTAAATTCTTTTCTAATTTCATTTATATTTTTTTCTAAATCCATGATTAACTATCTCCTTTTAAAATTATTTTTATTAACTCTATTTACATATCCTTTGCTTCTTTGTAAGGATTTTTAAACAGGCCCTTTATCCCCAAACCAAGTTCTCCCATAGCCTGTAACTATTGCAAATATTAAAAGTCCCAACATAACCCACGGATAAAATTCGCTCAAACCTATAACCATGGGAGAAACAGCTGGAGCGTCTGCTGGCAATCCCTCCATCGTACTAAAACTAGCACCAATAAGGACAGGTACCATAAATGGAAGTATATAGTTGAACGTAGTGCCTGCACAAGCCAGTAAATTTGCTCTTCTGTAACCGGTTATGTTGTGCTTCTTACCTAATTTATTTGCAATCTCTCCTGATGCTACAATTGCAACCGTATTAACACCCGATGCAACATTTAACACTATTTCCATCCCTACAATTGCTGTTTCGGCACTTTTAGGACCTTTAACAATTTTGGATAAGAAATTCAGAATCATCTCCAGCCCGCCGCCCCTGCGCAGAATATTAATCATTGGGAAGATTATAAGAACAAAAAATACTGTAGATATAGAGTTATTTAAGCCTTCTACAATAATACCACCAGCAGCAAACGGCTCTGGAACACTTATAATGTCGCTTGGTTTGAAAATTCCAGTCCCTAAACCAACCACCATACCTGTGATTACACCATAAGAGAGAGCAGTAACCAAATGCTGACCACTAAGTGCAGCAACCACAATCGCTATAGGAACCAAGAACATTAAAAGTGTAATTGGATTGGGGGATAGACCTTCAATATATTGACTGACATGCCCCTCAATCATGGGGCCGGAACGTCCCACAATAAAATATAGAATCCCTGAAATAGCAAGTGCTGGAAGCGAGTACTTTAGTCGGCTTCTTACGACTCCGCCTATATCCATTCCCTGAGTGGTTGCAGAAGCGATTGTTACATCAGAAACGGGTGCCAAATTATCGCCAAATGCTGCTCCTGATATTATTGCTCCAATTAGCAAAGCAGGATTGGCTCCGAGTAAATATCCAGCTGGATAAAGAATAGGTCCAACAGTAAACATAGTTCCTAAAGATGTCCCAGTCGCGAAGGCAATTAAGGCAGTCAACAAAAGAGTAGCAAACAAAAAGAAATTTGCTTCTAAATGCGCTCTTGCGAGATATATCACAAGAGTCTCAATAAGCCCACTGTTTGCAAGAAATGCACCAATAATCCCTGCAAGCATGAGAGCCATAACCATAATTGCGACCAGTTCGTCTCTTACCCCCTCGATTATAACTTCTGAATAGATTTTCTTGCTTTTTGCGAATGGTAGAGAAATGATTATGGGGAGGAGGAATACCGCCCAATAAGCTGGGATATTAGCATTTTTTAAAGCTATGTAGACTAACCCTATAAACGCAAGAACAAAAGGCAAGAAACACATCCATCTACCACCATAAAACTCTAATTTCTCTTTAGTTTCTTCTGGATTCATTTTAATATCTCCTTTGTTAAGATTGTAAAAATGTAACCTTAAAGCAACTTAAAATATCTATCTCATAGTTCACCCCCCCCTTTTTTTATTTTACGGAAATCTTCTCTGTGTAAAGCTTTGTAGAACATGTTAGTTAGTAATACTGCGTCAAAAACTGGTAGAAAAACTTTTTCTTGTACATATGAAGCAAAAGGTATTAAATTGGTGCACTCTAATACCAAGCAACTAACATCTTTGTTAGTGTTAACAAAATCTTTCACAAGGTTCGTAACATCCATTTTCATTTTGTTTATATCCATTTGTTTAGAACCTTCTAGTACCACGGCATTAAACTCGATAGCTTTTTCCATTCCGCAAACTCTAATTTTTTTGTTATCTAAACCAATACTAGTGAAAAAATCTTCAGTTTCCAGGCGAGAATCACCTGCCAGAATGCCAATTTTTCCTCCACAAACTTTTTCAAGAAAGGGAACAAAAACAAGGGAAGAGCTTAAAAAGGGAATCTCAAGAAAAGAAGATATTTCCTTTTGATATAAGGCAAATAAGCCGCAATCACCTACAATAAAAGAAGCACCTTTCTTCTCTAACTCTTTTGCCCCTTTTAATATCTTTTCTGCAGTTTGAGAGCATTTATGCAACAAATCTGCGACTGAAAGTCCCTTCAATTTTTCTGTAATAACCGGAAACTCAAATGTTTCAGGATTTGCAGGATCTCCAAGAATTTTTGGGGTATCTGAACCCGTCAACAATATACCGACAGTCCCTTTAAAGTTATTCATTTTTCTCATATACCGTTGCCATCACTTCAATTTCTATTTCAGCATCTTTTGGAAGTTTGCTTACCTCTACACAACTACGAGCAGGCGGGTTTTTAGTAAAATATTCTCCATAAATCTCATTCATCTTACTAAAGTTATTCATATCCCTAAGAAATACTGTAACTTTAATTGCATTATCCAACAAGGAATTTGTTGCTTCTAAAATATTTTCTATATTTTTTAGTGCTTGCCTTGTTTGGTTTTCAATGCCTTCTACCAACTGATTATTTAACGGATTGATTCCAAGCTGGCCCGAAGTAAAAACCATTTCTCCCACCCTTACAGCCTGCGAGTAAGGCCCAACAGCTACAGGTGCATTTTTTGTATTAATAATTTCTTTCCTTTTCATATTGCCTCCTTAATTTTATTCTTTTTCATTTCTCCATTTTCTTCTCTAACTCTTTCCTTCTGTCCTCATAGAATTGATGCAGTTCTTTATCTAAAGTCTCCGGACTGATGCCCAGAATTTTACTAATCTTTTTAATATGGCTTTTGGAAGGGATAAGTCCCCCGGTCTCAAAATGAGAAATATATATCTGAGATATTCCTACCAGGAAGGCCAAATCTACTTGCGTTAACCCCTTCTCTTTTCTCCTCTTCTTAAT